>JBDTMP010000201.1:0-3645 GCA_039934215.1 Ginsengibacter sp. | reverse complement strand
AATGTTCACGATTTTGCATGGTTTGCCGATAAGGATTTTATTGTAAAATATGATACACTAAAACTAACCTCCGGAAAAGTTATTGAAGCTTATTCTTTTTTTACTCCAAAAGGACAAGAGGTATGGAAAAACAGTATTGAATTTATTAAAGATGCTATCAAAACAAGAAGCTCATGGCTTGGTGAATATCCTTATAATATTGTAACTGCTGTGGAAGCAAAAATGGGTTTTAATGGAGGCATGGAATATCCAACTATTACAAGCATTTCACCAATGCAATCAGAAAAAGATTTGGATAACACGATTGAACATGAAGTTGGCCACAACTGGAACTATGGAATTCTTGGAAGTAACGAAAGAGAGCAGCCGTGGATGGATGAGGGCATGAATACTTATTTTGACAACAGGTATGAGGCCATGAAATATCCAGCATCTGATGAACCAATTTCAAAAGATAAATTTATACAATCACGTGTTCCGGAAAATGTGAATGACCTTGTTTTTCGTACGCTTGTTTCCGAAAAAAAAGACCAGCCCATTAAAACAACTTCTGAAAATTTTTCAGAATTAAATTATAATGAGATCGCATATTACAAGACAGGCAAATGGATGAAAGTTCTTGAGGATTATATCGGGCAGCCATTATTTGACAGTTGCATCCATGAATACTATACTCAATGGAAATTTAAACATCCGTATCCTGAAGATTTTAAAAAGATTGTTGAAGATATAAGTAATAAAAATGTGGATTCAGTTTTTTTACTACTGTCGCAAAAAGGAAATCTTATAAAAGAAGTTAAGAAAGATCTGAAAGTAAAATCTTTTTTTAGTTTTAAAGAAACTGATAAGCACAATTATATTTTTATTTCACCCGCAATTGGTATTAACAAGTATGACAAATTTATGATCGGCGGGCTCATACATAATTATACATTGCCTGAACCTGCATTTCATTTTTTTGTTGCGCCCATGTATGCTACCGGGAGCGGTAAGTTTACCGGCATTGGAAGAATCGGCTATAATGTTATGAGCTACGGCTTGGTAAGAAAAGCTGAATTTTTATTAAGCGGGGAAACATTTACAGTTGATGATTTTACAGATTCAACAGGTACAAAAAACTACCAGGGATTTTCCAAACTTGTACCCTCAATCAGGCTTGTATTTAAAAATAAAAATCCTCTTAGTCGGGTTACCAAATCCATACAATGGAAAACTTACATGATAAAAGAAACAGGTTTATTATTTAAGAGAGATACCATAAACCAGGTTGATGTAATTTCTTATCCGAAGATAAGCCGTTATCTCAATCAATTAAAATTTACCATTGAAAATGCCCGTGCTTTATATCCATACACCGCATCATTGCAGGCAGAGCAGGGGAAGGATTTTATCCGTATTGCATTTGATGGAAACTATTATTTTAATTATGCAAAAGGCGGTGGAATGAATGTGCGTTTGTTTGGAGGCAAGTTTATTTATCTGGGAGATAAAACATTTTTTAAACAATTGGAAACAGACAGGTATCATTTGAATATGACCGGCCCCAAGGGAGATGAAGACTACACATACAGTAATTATTTTTTTGGGAGAAATGAATTTGAAAAATTTTCATCACAGCAAATAATGATAAGGGACGGTGGCTTTAAAGTGAGAACAGATCTCTTAGCTGATAAAATTGGGAAAACGGATGACTGGCTTGCTGCCGCGAATTTTAAAACTGATTTCCCTGAAAAATTTAATCCATTACAGGTGCTGCCTTTTAAGCTTCCGTTAAAAATATTTTTAGACGTAGGCACTTATGCCGATGCATGGAAAAAAGACGCGCCTACCGGAAAATTTATTTATGACGCGGGTTTGCAATTGTCAGTTTTAAAAGACATGATAAATATTTATTTTCCCATTGCTTACAGTAAAGTGTATGATAACTATTTTAAACAAACCATACCCGATAAAAGATTCTGGAAAAATATTTCATTCAGTATTGACATACAAAACTTCAGCTTTTCAAAAATCTTTAACCAGCCCGGGCTTTAATTATTTAGTCAATTAAATAAATTCCTTGAAAATATTTTACTTACCACAGGAAAAAATTGATAAAACAAAATGGGATTATTGTATTGATACATCAGCCAATGGATTGATTTATGCATACTCATTTTATCTTGATACAATGAGTAAAAACTGGGATGCTTTAATATTGGCTGATTACTCAGTTGTAATGCCATTAACATGGAATAAAAAGTTCGGAATTTATTATTTATACCAACCTTTTTTTGCAGCATCACTGGGCATTTTTGGAAATGATATTTCTGCAGAAACTGTAAAGGCCTTTCTGGATAGCATTCCTGCCAAATTTAAATACTGGGATTTTTATTTAAATAGAAATAATATATTTTCTATTGCAGGTTACGGGCTATATGAAAGACGAAATTTTATTCTTAGCCTGCAAAAAAATTATGATCTTTTATCTGCACACTATTCCAAAAGTCATGTAAGAAATATTAAACGTGCGAAGGATTCAGGTAATGTTGTTCATAAAAATATTCCATTGGCAGATGTTGTAACACTTGCAAAAGAACAATCAAAAGATTTTTCCCCGGTAACAGAAAAGGACTATGAAAATTTTTCTTCATTATTTTCAATTCTTAAGCAGAAAAACGATGCGGTTACTTATGGAGTTCTGTCATCACAACAAGAACTGGTGGCATCATGTGTTTATTTTTTTTCTCACAGCAGGGCCTACTATATTTTAGTAGGAAATCATCCCAATGGCAGAACTTCGGGGGCTTCACATTTAATGATTGATTACTTTATAAAAGAACATGCGGGAGAAAACCTGCTACTTGATTTTGAAGGCAGCGATATTAAAAACCTTGCATGGTTTTATGGAAGCTTTGGAGCAAGTGAAGAAAAGTATGCGGGTATAAAATTGAACCGGCTTCCGTCACTCGCTAAACTATTTAAGCAATAAATTTTCAGCAAGCCGGATATCAAAGGGAGTGGTGATCTTAATATTATTTTCTTCTCCTTCAATAAGATTTATTTTCAAACCAAATGCTTCTACTACCGAGGCCTCGTCAGTGAAGGTATATTTATAATCTATTTTAAAAGCAGCTAATAATATTTTACTATGAAATGTTTGTGGCGTCTGAATTAATTTTACTTTATTTCTTTTGAGTATCTTATTACCATTGGTTGTTATCAACCGCAGGCTGTCCTTACTATCTATAGCAGGAATTGCATTTCCATATTCTATCGCCGCTTCATAACATTTCTGTATCAGGTTGCCGGTAAGAAGACATCTTACACCATCGTGCACAAATATTATTGACTCTTCATCAACAAGGGCAAGTCCGTTTTGCACAGAATGAAAACGGGTTCTGCCACCTTCGCATAGCCTGAATCGTGAGTGGTCAAAATATCCATCAATTATTTCCTGTCCTTTTCCCATGTGCTCAGGCGGTAATACAAGAATAATTTCTACATCATCAAAAGCGTGGAGAAATGCATTAATCGTATAATATAAAATGGGTTTGCTTTTTAAAAGCATGAATTGCTTCGGCAAGTCGCTATTCATTCGGGTTCCCTTTCCCCCCGCGACTATTACTGCTATTTTCTTCATCTGCAATAAAGTTAATTAATACC
>JBDTMP010000200.1:0-2337 GCA_039934215.1 Ginsengibacter sp. | reverse complement strand
ACAACGACTGGGTAATAGCCTTGTTGGATTTCACAATATGTGATACAACCTGCGCTGCAGTCCAGCTACCTGCAAATGGAATGGCATTGATTGTATCGGAATCTGCTGAAGAAATCAACCGCAATAATTCAGATGATGTATGATCTAATGATGTAAATAATTCGGCAGTATTTAGTTTATCTTTTATCATTACTTGCAATTTTAATTTTCTAAAAAAATAGTTACCCGTATACCATTTTTTAAAAGAGAACTTGAAACAGAAAAAAAAATCTTTTCAGAAATAATTTCAGGAAGAAAAGTTACTGCTCTTCAATAACCGATAAAATATTTCCTGCAGGGTCTTTGAACCATGCTATCAATGGACCTCCACGCCTGAAAATTCCCTTTTTATCAGTCTTCAACTCACCGTCATATTGTTCAAAACGAACTCCTGCATCTTTAAGATCATCTACGGCGTTCTCTATATTCTTCACAGGAAAATTAAGAATTGTAAAGGTTGCCGGTGTATGATTTGGCTTTGGATAAATCAATATTTTACTTCCACCATTCATATGCAATTCCAGTACTCCCATTGTAGATTCAGTTACATCTAATCCCAAAACTTTACCATAGAAGTCTTTTGCTTTTTCAATGTTATCGACTGAAAAGCCGCTGAATGCGTTTGATTTTTTGAGCATATCGTTTTATTTATTTTTAAATTAAAAGGATAATATTATTTATCTGCCCCCGGTTGTTTTTATCATACAAAGCATTTGATCTTCATTTTGATACCATTCAACGCAAGGCATTTTTTTATCAATCCGGCTGTCTTTAAACAGTTCTTGAAAGACATCTTTTATAGAACTTGTTTTAGTTCGCCAACTAGCGACCCTTGCTATCAGATATTCACCCTTTTCGATGGTGAATTTATCGTAACCAAATTTTTCCGCTTCACCAGGTTCTTTTTCTTCCGCTGCTGCGTAGTAACCGGACTTGCCCTCTTCCGCGGTTTTCACTATTCCGAAATAGGATCTGGTACCTACGTCATCACTGGTTAATTTAACCAATTTTTTAAAGGCTTCTGAAATGCCTTCGGGGAAAGAGGTGACTTCGAATTCAAAAACATTTATACTATTTGCCAGATTATATATTTCCATAAAAATATTTTTATCAGAGAAATTAAATACTTATAAAAAAAAGTTTTAACGCCGAAATCCTACGCAAACCTACTATCTTCAGTCATAAGGATGGGGGTGTAAATGCGCCAATCTGAGAGGTTGATCGCGACATAAATTTTTTTTACTTTTGCTACTTAATTATAATCTCAAAAATTAAAGTTTCATGAAACATGTCTCAATAATTATTCCACAGGGCCATACAAGCGTAGTAAATATTGAAGGAACGCACCAGATTTTCAATGAGGTAAATTCAGTAAGAAAAAATATGGGGTTGATTCCGCTGTTCAAAGTACAACTGGTGGGCATTTCAAAAGAAACGAGTCAGCGGAATGGTTTGTTCACTATTGCGCCCGATGTATTGATAAAAGATGTAAAAAAAACAGACCTCATAATAATTCCCGCGATACATTCCGAGCCCAATAAAATGATGGAAGATAATGCTCCATTTGTGCCCTGGATCGTTAAACAATACGAGCAAGGTGCGGAAGTTGCGAGCCTTTGTATTGCTTCTTTTTTCCTCGCTGCCACAGGTTTATTAAACGGTAAACAATGTGCAACTCATTGGAGTGCTGCCAATGATTTCAGAAGAATATTTCCGGATATAAATCTCGTGGACGATAAGATCATGACAGAAGACGATGGCATCTACACAAGTGGCGGAGCTTATTCTTTCTTAAACCTACTTGTTTATATTATTGAAAAATATGCGGGGCGTGATGTTGCTGTGCAAATTGCAAAAATGTTTATGATTGATATCGACCGCATAAGCCAGTCGCCGTTTATAATTTTCGAGGGACAAAAATCGCATGATGATGAGCCTATAAAAAAAGCGCAGGAGTTTATTGAAAATAATTTTGAAGAAAAAATAACTGTTGACCAATTGGCCTCGATGTTTGCATTGGGGAGGAGAAATATGGAGCGCCGGTTTAAAAAAGCGACCGCCAATACCGTAATCGAATATATTCAACGGGTCAAGATTGAAGCAGCAAAGAAAACTCTTGAAACAGGCAGAAAAAATGTAAGTGAAGTAATGTATGAGGTCGGGTATTCCGACACTAAAGCCTTCAGAACTATATTTAAAAGAATTACCGGCTTATCGCCAATTGAATACCGGAGTAAATATAACCGGGAAGCAGTGATGGCCTATGTGTGAATTCGTTCAATTGACGTCGCAACGATG
>JBDTMP010000199.1:0-2086 GCA_039934215.1 Ginsengibacter sp. | reverse complement strand
TTTTTACACTTTTTTATCTTCCCCAAACAATCCTCCTAATTTATCCTTTGCAAAATCCTCAATCTTTTGACCGGTTGCACCGGGTATGAAGTCTGATATTTTATCGAGGAAATCTCCTTTATCATTAACAGGAGTGGCTGTATTCGCAGTCAACTCCGAAGCGGTAGTACCAGGTGCCGACGGGGTTGTTCCAGACTGGAAAAGGTTATCTATGGCTCCTCCTACCATAGGAAACTTTTCTTTAATAAATCCTGTTATAGTATTTAGAATACCATGCGATTGCTCAGCTGTTAATCCATGAATGCTTTGCAGTTTTTTTACTAACTCTTCCATGATTGATTGGTTTAAAAATTTATAGATACTTTCGCACGCAAATTAAAGAATTATTAAGAAGCATTGTGTTTATAAAATTTCTTTCTTTACTTTTTTTATATTCATTAATTGGATAACTAAAACTTCCCTGATGAGAAAAAAATTTCGTTTATTGATTGCAATTTTTTTTGCGATATGTCTTACTTCAATATATACCACAAGCCTTGCACAGGATCCTACTTTAAAGCAATTGCGGGAACATACTTCAAGGAAAATTGAAGTAAAAGTAGATAGCGGCAAAACCTGGAAAACGGGTGGTATTTTTAATCTGACTATTGGCCAGGGAAGCCAAAGCAACTGGAGCGCCGGGGGTGATGATTTTTCATTTACACTGAATTCAAATCTTGGATTATATGCACTGTATAAAAAAGACAGGTATAGCTGGGATAATACACTCGATCTTAATTTTGGATATTTAAACACTACGAGCCTCGGTAGTAGAAAAAATGATGACCGGATTGATCTGTTATCTAAATTCGGCTATGAGCTAAAACCCAAATTGAATTTGAGTACCTTGTTTAATTTTCGTACTCAATTTGCAAAGGGTTATGATTATAATAGTAAACCAAAAGAATTATTATCAGATTTACTTTCACCTGCATATATTTTATTAAGCATCGGGTTAGACTATAAGCCGACAAAAGGTTTATCCATATTTGTATCCCCTGTCACTTCGCGATGGATAATTGTACAAAATGATAGCCTCTCAGCAAAGGGGGCTTATGGAGTAACGCCAGGTAAAAAAGTGAAAAATGAAATTGGCGCTTTCGCCAGTATCAATTATTTAAGTGACCCGGATAAAAACATAACTTATAGTGGCAGGCTGGATCTTTTCTCCAATTATGGGCACAACCCGCAAAACGTAGATGTGTTAATGAACAATAAGTTTATGGCGCGGCTTTCAAAAGTGCTTACAGCAAGCCTTGAGCTTGATCTTATTTATGATGATGATGTAAAATTATTTGGAAAGAATAATGACTCTCCGGCATTGCAATTAAAATCATTGATAGGTGCAGGGCTGAGTGTGAAGTTTTAGACCGCTGGCCAACGGTTGTGAGGTCACAAAAGAAATAAGTAAAATTACCGGTGACTAACTGCCGGCTTTATACATTCTCTATAATCCCTGCAATGCCCTGGCCGCCGCCAACGCAGGCGGTTACAATCCCATATTTTTTATCCAGCCTTTTCATATCATTTATGATTTGGATAGTAAGTTTGGCACCTGTACATCCAAGAGGATGCCCTAAAGCAATGGCGCCTCCATTTATATTTACTTTTGCAGGATCGAGTTCTAATGTTTTAATTACAGCAAGCGATTGCGATGCAAAAGCTTCATTTAATTCAATTAAATCAATTTGCGAAAGATTCATTCCGGCCTGCTTTAAAACTTTAGGTACTGCTTCTACAGGTCCTATGCCCATAACACGCGGATGCACGCCTGCGCTTACACATGCAACTAATTTTGCAATGGGTTTTAATTTAAGTTCGTTCATCATTTTTTCGCTCATAACAATTACGAAAGCCGCGCCATCACTTGTTTGAGATGAATTGCCTGCAGTAACCGTTCCGCCAAGTGCAAAGGCTGGTTTTAATTTTGCCAATGCTTCTATAGAAGTATCTGCACGTACGCCTTCATCCGTATCGACTACAAAATTTCTTTTTTGCTTTTTCCCATTTTGATCGACATAAATTTCTTCAACCGGCATAGGAAGAA
>JBDTMP010000198.1:0-6175 GCA_039934215.1 Ginsengibacter sp. | reverse complement strand
ATCATAAAGAAACCATTGAGAAAATTGAAACGTTATTGAAATAAAAAAAGAGAAGCAAATGTTTTTAATCCAAAAATATTTGCTTCTCTCAAGATAAAATTATTATTTAACCCCATCGTTCTTTCTCATAAATTCCAGAAGATCCCTGGCATCTTTATCAGTAAGATTTTGATCGGGCATACGCACCAAACAAATCTGAAGTTGTTCCTGCGCCTTTGGATCTTTTTCAAGCATTTCATCTGTGTTGGTAACGAAGTTCATTATCCATTCCGGTTTATGTCTTACAGTAACGCCAGCCCATCCCGGCCCGATTAATTTTTCGTCCGTAACCTTGTGGCATCCTGAACATTTTACATCATATACTTTTTCGCCGTCGTTTGCAAAAGCTGTATTAAGTTTATTTGCTACATCTACAGTGTTAAATTTACCCGATCCCCGGTTGGGATCGTACTTCGCAACATCCAATCCGCCGGGATTGGGTAATGTTTCAGCATCTTCTTCCGGATCCTGAACCACAGATCCTGATGGAGCAGACTTACTGGAATTTTCATTATTACAGGCACACATCACTAACGATAGCATGCTTATGATTATCATTTTTTTCATAAAACAAATTTAATAATTTAGTACAAATTAAAGGTAAGATAACAGGCTTTTTTATGATTGCAATCATATTTACATCGATTTTGTAACTTCCTTTAGCGCCATAAAAAACTTATATGCTGCGGATCTTTATTTAACTGACCCACATCATATTTTATCATCTTATTTTTAATTCCTTTTGCAAAATAATTTGCCGGTAAATGATAATTAAAGAAATTCTTCAACAACTTGAAACATCCACCCATCCGGTTGCAATGCCGCTTCACAAAGGTGATCATTTTAAAGTGCTGGTTATCGGTTTCAAAAACGGGATGAGGCTAAAAGAACACAAGGCAAACCTCCCTTCAAAGCTTATCGTGCTGGAAGGAAAAGTAATTTATAGACAAGAAGAAAAAGAGACCCTGTTACAAAAGTTTGATGAGACTGAGATACCGGTAAACATCATTCATTCCGTTGAAGCAAAAGAAGACAGTATCTGTTTACTCGCACAAGGATAATTGAATTAATACATGCATGCATCAGAAAATAATATTGGCCAAAAATGGATACGGATTGCTTTAATAAATTTATGCATTGTAGCATTCCTTGGTGTAATAATGCGGTATAAAATTGCGTGGTCTCTGCCCTTTATTGAACAGAAAAATATTTTGCATGCTCATTATCATTTTGCATTCTCCGGGTGGATAACACAAGCTTTGATGACACTGATGATTGCACACCTGACTGTTGGAAGCAGTGAAAATATTTTCAAAAAATACAGATGGTTTTTGCTTGCTAATTTAACTATTGCATACGCAATGTTATTTTCATTTATGTGGGCAGGATTCAATACTGTCTCTATCACTGCATCAACACTTTCTATTCTTATCTCATATATTTTTGCTGTGATCTATTGGAGAGATCTTAATAAAATAAAAATTAAAAGTGTAAGCAGTTATTGGTTCAAAGCTGCGCTTGCATTTAATATCCTTTCTTCTTTCGGCACATTTTTTCTTTCTTACCTAATGATTAATAAAATATCGCATCCTCACTGGTATCTCGCATCAACATATTATTTTTTACACTTCCAATATAATGGATGGTTCTTTTTTGCCTGCATGGGTTTATTCAGCGCAAGACTAACAGTTGCGGGAATACGAAACAGGTTTCAGAAAAAAATATTCATATTGTTTGCAGGAGCCTGTATTCCTGCCTTTTTTTTATCGGCGTTATGGCTCCCGATACCTGCCTGGGTTTATGTTCTTGTAGTTGTTGCTGCGCTGGCACAATTGTGGGCATGGATAATTTTGATAAAAAAGATTATTACGAACAGATTGTCCTTTTTTGAAGGAATAAATGCTCAAACGAAATGGATTTTAATTCTATCAGGAACAGCGCTTTCAATTAAGTTGTTACTCCAGGCTGGCTCTACTATTCCTTCTTTAAGCAAAATAGCTTTTGGTTTCAGGCCCGTTGTAATTGGCTATTTACATTTGGTGTTACTGGGTGTAATTACGCTGTTTATAATCGGGTACTCAAAAATCAATCATTTCATTTCCACCAATCGGATAGGCAACTTTGGTGTCATTATTTTTATTTCAGGAATCATTTTGAACGAATTGTTTTTAATGATCCAGGGAATATCTTACATGAATTATGTGGCACTTCGGTATATTAATGAATTCCTGTTAGGAGCTGCCTTATGCATGTTTACAGGAGTATTACTTTTAATTTCAGGACTCAATAAGGCGGGCATTTCTACCAGGAATGATTTATATTAGGTGGTGTGTTCCCTATCCTGAGAACTAACAGGCGCAATAGAAGGATTCGACGATTGATTAATTGTATTGCAATCATACAAACGATATCCTGTAAATACCCGGCATTAATAATTAATTAATTTCTTTATCATTTCATCCAATCTCGATTTTGCTAAAAAGTTTTTTTCCAGCTCTGTATTGAATGGGACCGGTGTATCAAGTGATCCGCAGCGCATAACCGGAGCGTCGAGAAACTCGAAACAATTTTGTGCGATCCATGCCGCAACCTCTCCACCTATTCCTCCAGTGAGTGTATCCTCATGCAACACTAAAACTTTTCCCGTATTATTTACCGTAGTTCTTATTGCTTTATAATCCAACGGTAATAAAGTTCTGAGATCGAGGATATCAATAGAAATCTCAGGATGCGCATCAGCATATTCTGTGGCCCAGATCACCCCCATGCCATAGGTAATGATACTAACGTCCTGGCCTGAACGAACCTGGCTGGCTTTACCTATTTCTACTTCATAGTATTCATTCGGCACCGGTCCTGTTATACTTCTATATAGCGCCTTGTGCTCAAAATACATAACCGGGTTAGGATCATTAATGGCCGCGATCAGCAATCCTTTTGCGTCATATGGGTTGGACGGGTACACCACTTTTAATCCGGGAGTATGCGCAAACCAGGCTTCATTGCTTTGGCTGTGAAAAGGGCCAGCACCGACTCCCGCGCCGGTCGGCATACGAATCACCACGTCGGCATTTTGCTGCCAGCGATAATGAATTTTAGCAAGATTATTTACAATCTGGTTGAAACCAACTGTTACAAAATCGGCAAACTGCATTTCCATAACACTTTTAAAACCCTCAAGGCTTAAACCTAAAGCGGTACCTACAATTGCACTTTCACATAATGGAGTATTGCGCACTCTTTCTTTTCCAAAATCGCTTAAAAAGCCTTCGGTTATTTTAAATGCGCCGCCATATTCCGCAATATCCTGTCCCATCAGGACAAGGTTAGGGTGGTGCTCCATTGATTGCCGGAGCGCCTGGGAAACAGCATCGACAAAGCGGAAAGTGCCAGCCTCTTCAGACGAATGGATACTTCTTCCGGAATTTGCATTTTTATTAAATTTTTCTCCTGTCTTTGCATAAACATCATCCAGTTCCCCGCTTGAAATTTCTTTCCCACCCGGAAACTGGTTTTGTGTTCCGCTCTCAGGCGATAAGGGTTTTATTATCTCCCTGAATTCAGTTCGTATGTCCGCGACAGTTAGGTTAGTTAAAATTTTTTCCTCAATAAGAAAACGCTCGTAGTTTTTTATCGGGTCTTTCTGCAGCCATTGCTCAAACATTTCTTTGGGAACATACTTAGTGCCGCTTGCTTCTTCATGCCCGCGCATGCGAAAGGTCATGCACTCCACCAGGTAAGGTTTTTGATTTTTGATACAATATTCCCTTACTCCCTTTATGGTTTCATAAACGGATAAAACATTGTTACCATCAATCTGAATGCCTTCCATGCCATATCCAATTGCTTTATCCACCAAATTTTTACAGTGATATTGTTCCCTTACAGGAGTACTAAGTCCATAGCCATTATTTTCTATTATAAAAATTACCGGCAGGCCCCAGACGGCGGCTACGTTTAACGCCTCGTGAAAATCTCCCTCGCTGGTGCCGCCTTCGCCTGTAAATGCGAGAGAAACTTTTTGTTCTTTTTTTAATTTATAAGCAAGCGCTACGCCGTCGGCAATAGCCAGTTGCGGCCCGAGGTGCGATATCATACCACAGATAAAATGTTCTTTACTTCCAAAATGAAAACTTCTTTCCCGGCCTTTGCTATAGCCATCCTCATCACCCTGCCATTGCTTCATTAGTTTTTGTAATGGCATATTTCGTGCAGTAAAAACACCAAGATTTCTATGAAGTGGCATTATCCATTCATCGGGTTGCAAAGCATAGGTAGCGCCAACAGAAATAGCCTCCTGGCCAATGCCGCTGAACCATTTTGAAATTTTGCCCTGGCGTAACAGCAGCAGCATTTTTTCTTCGATCATCCTGGGAAGAAGAAGCTTTTTGTATAACTCAATTAATGTTTCTTCGGGTAAATCGCTCCTGTTGAATTGCATCGTGCAAATTTCAACTATTCAATTGTAAATAAAAAAGAAGAAAGAGGATATCGTTACTTAAGTTTTTTCCCGGTATTCACCAGGGCGGAGGAAATAATTGACAATAATAAACCGAAAACAAAAGCCCACAAAAAGCCTTCAATATGAATTCCGTAAACCAGTTTGCCAGCCAGTAAAATCATTAAAACATTTATTACAAGCAGAAAAATTCCAAGTGTGAGAATCGTAATCGGCAGCGTAAGTATAACCAGTATAGGCTTTACTATTGCATTTAAAAAAGCAAGCACGAACGCAAAGCATAATGCCGTAAAATAATTATCGATCTTTATATGCGGTGTTAAGATTATTGAAAGACCATAGGCTACTGCGGCCGTAATAAGGAGGCGAATGATAAATTTCATAACTATTTTAAATTACAATGAGCTCATAAAATTCTTCTGGCAATAAATATTTGTTAGAAAGTTCTGTTATCTCTTTTGCAGAAATATTTTTAACCGTGTTTATATATTCGTAAAAATAATTTTCATCAAGATCATTTATGATTAGATTTTTCCATCGTTCAATTACATGAAAAGGTCCGTCAATATCGCCGAGATTTATTCCCATCATATAATTTTTCACTAATAGCAATTCTTCATCATCGACCGGCTCTTCTCTCAGTATTTTCATTTCTTTATATACTTCACTTACAGTTGCCTCGCACACATCTTTGCCTGCTTCTGTGCTTATCAGCCAGGCGCTTTGCTTCACATGGTTTTCGAGAAAACTGTGTATTCCATAAGTATAGCCCTTTTCTTCACGGATATTACTCATGAGCCTTGAACCAAAAAAACCACCAAATAAAACATTCAACACCATGGTTTTTTTAAAATCAGGATGATGCCTTGAAGGAAAGGGCCTTCCTATTCTGATGGCGCCCTGCACTCCCTTCGGATCATTAATTATTTTGGCTTTTTTATCAGCGGCCATTTCAGTCTTATGACTAATGTCGGGAATGTTTTCATTTAAGGCAAGATCACCAAACTGCTGATCAAGCTGTGCCTGAAAATTTGCCGGAAGCTTACCTGCCGCGAAAATGACACACTTCGCATTTACATAAAAATTACTAAAAAAATTCAGTAGCTCTTTGCGTTCTATTGCCTTTATGTCCGCAACGCTGGAAACCCTGCCATAGGGATGCTGAGCGCCATATAAAAACTGGTCAATTAACCTGTTTGCAACAAAATCGCATTTCTGCAGATTCACTGCCAGCCGTTGTATGCTGTTTTGTTGAAAGATTTCCAATTCCTGCTGGGGGAAAACCGAATCTGTAATAAGGCTTCTGATTACAGGTAAAACTTCTTTGAGATGTTTTGAAAGACAATGTAAAGTAATAGAGGAAGTTTCATTGTGACAACTTCGGTTTAAATAGGCTCCGTAATATTCAAAGTGCTCATTAATTTCCAGGGCATTTTTTTCAGAAGTACCGTTTTTAATAAGATAATTCGTAGCTGCCGCAATAAGGTTTTTATTTTCAAATGAATTGCCCGCGGAAAAAATAAATTCTATCACCACCACTTCTTCCGCACCATCATTTATACAATAAACGGGAGCGCCATTTTTGAGTGCGAACTTTTCGTATGGCTTCAGTAAGAGATTAAATTCTATTGCATCTTTTATTGGGGGAGCGATGGTTCTGTCTGGCATTATTAATTT
>JBDTMP010000197.1:0-6560 GCA_039934215.1 Ginsengibacter sp. | reverse complement strand
TTACAATATTGCTCTTATGGATGCACGGCCCGTGTGAATCGTACGGGTATCGCCGGGCTTTCTTCCTTCGTATTGAAGATTCAATTCTATATTTCCGGCAATTCTTTTGGTAAGCTCAATATTCCATAAAAAATTTTTGCCAGGCAAAAGTCCATCAAGAATTATGTAGCCTACGGTGCTGTTAGTGCTCGCGGTACTGCCGGTATAATTAATATTATTGTATGAAAACCGCCCATTCAATGTTCCGGTAGAAAGTACGTTGTATCTCACTTCCGCGGCGATAGAATTATTAATCGCTTTTTCCATATCGAGGATCGTATTCTTTCTAATATCATAAGTATATATAAGGCTTACACGAAAATCGCTGCGGTAAATATAACTAACCGATGGCTCAGCAGAAACTTCCTTTATACTGTAATTCCTGTTTGTAAATGACGGAGTGTTCAGTTCATTCCTTATATACTTATTTGTGAAAGAAGTCGCGATGGAACGGTTAACGTTCCATCTTCCTTTAAATGTAAGGTCCCTTAGTTTGCGACCTTCAAATCCATAATTTAAAAGTGATTTATTATTGTTAAGACGGTGCGTTAGATCAACTCCCCATTTTGTACTGGTGCGGTTAAAATAAAGTGTATTTGACAAAAAAGAATTTAGAATAATCAGTGTTGTATCCACTAATTTTTTATTGAAGGGATTGAATTCAAATGATCCTTTTGCAATATCTTTTTTATTTATCTGTAAGGCCGAAGCCGTGCTGAATCGTGCTAAAAATTTTGCAACCTTACCAGAGGTTGCAGTATTTATTATTGATTTGGGATTAAGATCCACACTATAGTTGAACTGTACGTAATTGGCTTTTACATATTGATTGGTTGGTGTGAAAACTCTCACCCATTTTTTTTGATCCTGGAAAATAGCAACCTCAAATTCATTAAGCTGCGGAATACCATCGTTGTTATAATCTATCCATGTATAATAACCCTGCCCGGCGGGAACTTCAATGTAAGTATATTCTCTTTTCTGTTCCTGGCCCGATCCTATTTCATACAAAAAACTACCGTTCACAAAACCTTTCCATTCATTCACGGCATACTCGATTCTGCCCAGCAGGCTTTCATCACTCTTCTGGCTTGTTACATTTTGGTTAATAACGTCCAGCTTTCTATACGTCGCATTTAGTTTGAATTGATGGTGTTCATTTTTTAGCAGCTCAGTTATGAAACTTACATTCTGGCTCCTGTCAGCGGTTACCAGGTTTTTTTGCAAAGGATATTTATCGCTCCTTGTAAAATAGGTAACGCCCCACCGGTTTAGTTTTTGTTCAGCCGATTTTATATAAACCTGCCACAGATCAAAAGCAAAACTTTGTGCATTTAGCGTATCACTTATTTTATCAAGTTGCTTATTGTGCTCTGCAGAAAAGCCACCCCCAATTTTTACATTTTTTAATGAAGCAAAGGTTCTTGAAATATCAATTGATGGCCTTACGAATGAACCGTTCTGACGAGAACTATTTACATTAGTAATATAAAATTTGTCAACCAGTTTCCATCCTTTTATGTCCATCGCATGCTCTATGGAATTGCGAATGCCATTGTAATTATCACTGCGGATATAATCGGTAAACTGGTATTTAAAATAATTATTTTGCTTATCATTTAATTGTGTTGATGCGGTAATCAAATGTTCTGTTGCGGCGGGTGCATCAAAAGGAAGACTCCAGTCGCGGTTAAATTCAACATTCCGCAATCTCTCAATCGGCTTAAAACGATCTTCAACAAATTCATACCCTACGGTAGTTTGCAGGGTAAGGCCCTGCTTTATTTTTTTTAATACATCCTGCTGCGTCGTAAATTCCAGCTTTGCAGCAACGCCATTATTATCCTGTTTGTCTTTGGATGAAAAAGTATTTACATCATAATTGCTCAATGCCACTTCTGTTTTTATATAAGATTTTTCAGTGAGAAAATACTGGGCGGATGCGGTAATGATTTGTTGTTTTTTTGGCGTAACTAAAAGTATAACTGGCTCCCAATCACCCTGTGGCACGCCATTTACGGGCTGTATCCAAATAAAAACCCGTCCATTCGCATTGCCTGATAAAGGCGTATAATTTCCTTTTTGAAAACCAACATTTGTAAAAGATAGATTATAAAGCTGGTCATCTTTATTGACCGAATAAACATAAATTGAATCATGAATATTATTATAGGAAGTATCTATTTTTTTATACAAAATTTTGTTTACAGAAAATGTGTCCCGCATTGCATTGGGGTACCGGGCGCTGTCAATATTATTTCCAATTTGTGAAAGGAATTGCTTTTGATTTGCATCCAGCGTTTGATTTATGGATGAGTTTTTTGCATCGGTATTTGAATAAGCACCTATGCTTAACTTAAGCTTGTTGTTTATGTTGATTTCATCATTTGCGTATAAAAGAGAATTCAAAAAATTTCTGTCGGAGTATTCAAATTCCACCTGTATCCTGCTGTCTTTTGTTACAAGTCGTTTAGAGGTAAACGTTAGCTCGGCGGTATTGTAGTTAATAATATAATCCTGGTCCTCTCCTCTTGTAAGCAATTGCCCGTCTATAAATACTCTCTCCGTAGCAGCAAGCACTGTAAAGAACAATTCTCCATTGGCGCCCGATAACCGGTATGGTCCCTGGTTTCCCTCGATAGGAGTAATTACATTTCGATTAAATTTTCCTTTTGCAATCGCACCGCTTACTAAGAACGAATTGGTTGAATTTTTGCCAAAGTGATTATCGGTTATGAAAGATCCGCCCTGTAATCTTTTATAAAAATTCAGAAAGTAATTTTGGCTTTGCCGTATATCTATATCGCCGAAATTTGCCTGCCATCCGTGCTTTTTTATTTGCATAAATATCCTGTCGAAATCTCGAATGTCCTGTGTGTTTCCTTCCGGCTGAATCGGGATATTGTTATCACTTATAGCGGCGGTAAGTTCGAGGCTATCGCCAATAAAACCATTAAGCTGTAAATTTAAAGTAGAGTTTACAACGGCATCCTGGTTGTTTCCAAATGAAATACCACGCCCGAAACTTCCATTGTAGTTAATGTTGCCAAAATCTATAATCTTATTTTGTGCCTGGCTCCCTCTAAAAATAAATGGCTTTTCGGTTGCGAAATTAAATCGTACGCTATCATAATTAAAATGTCTTGCAATGGCGTTGAGCCTGTAAGGAAATACCCGGTAGGTAATAAAAACACTATCAGGTAATGTGGAAGATTTCCAGGATATCAAAGCATTTACATAATCAATTGCATAGCTACTTGTATCGATTCCCTGTACCACAATGGTGTTTGGCACAATACTATTGCTATCGACTTGCGTGGGATTTAACCTCGTAGAAATAAATTTTTTCCGCAGATTAGAATTTGGAGCAGGACTTATTTGTGAAAACCCCTCGTGGATAAGCAGCAATAAAATAACTACAAAATATATTCTCGCGGAATTCAATCAGTTCGGATTTTTGTAATTATTAAAATTAGTGTTTATGGCGGGAAGTTGGCTTTACCATCTTATACTACCCTGGCTTTTCTTTAACGGCTTTACCTTTTACTTCGTATCCGGGCTGTATGGTATTAAATTTCCGTTGCGATTTTATTTATGCGAGAAGTATTAATAAATTCTATTGATTGAATAGAGGCTTAGTTGATCCACAAAAAATTTTCCTGGAATTAAAATTTAGAAGGTCATACAACTTCCGGTATCATTACATTAATGGGAAGTGAAATATAAAATACAGAACCTAAGCCTTCACTTTCGATCCCGATTTTTCCATGATGCCTTTTCATGATATCTCTACAAATATAGAGGCCAAGGCCAAAACCCGAGATTAGAACTGAATTATCTTTTGCCCTGTAAAAGCGATCGAAAACCCTTGGTTGTTCTTCTTTTGCGATACCTATTCCAAAGTCGCGGATTTTGATAATAAAATCCTTTTCAGTTTTTTGCGTATAAACATATACTTCATTCGCGGCAGGAGAATATTTTACTGCGTTAGATAACAAATTAATCAAAACCTGTTCAATCCTCTGCCTGTCTGCAGCTACTATAACGCTAATGTTTTGTCCCTTTTTTAAAATGTTGTGGTTCGGGGAAATTACCTGGAAAGAGGCAATCGCTTCGTCAATAAGAATATCAATGTCAAAATGAGATATATTAAGATGAAGCTGCCCGCTTTGAATTTTTGAAACATCCAGAAGATCGAAAATCAATTGCTGAAACCTGTTCACACTGGCCAGCGTCTTTTGAATATATTGCTTATTTGGTTGTTTCTCTTCAATACTGTCCAGCACCTGCAAGTAACCTTTAATACTGGTTAAAGGGGTCTTTAATTCATGACTTGCAATACCAATAAATTCATCTTTTTTTCTCTGGCTTTCTCTTACCTGGTCCATAAGGTTATTAAAAACATAGGACAGCGTACTGATTTCATCTTTCCCTTCAGCATTTACATGCTGTGAATAATCGCCGGTTTCGCTTACCTGGTGCATCACTTTCACAAGACTAAACAACCGCTTTGAAATGTATGGTTGAACAATAAAGGAAATTAAAAATGCCAAACCCACCCCGATGAGCAATATTGCAAAAGAGAGATCATATTGCTTTGCTTTTATTGCAGATAATTCTTTTAAGTCGGCTCTCAGGCACACAGTACCAAGTGTATCCCCGCTGTCAATTATTTTATTGTAAATAAAAAGATGCTGTGAAGTATATTCAAATCTTTTACCGCCTGAGTCAGATAAATTAAAAAGGAAAGTATCTGCCTGCGGCTTTGTATAACTCGCAAAAACATTGTTTTGCTTATCAAGTATTGCTGCATTTAAAACCTCAGGAGACACCTTTTGCAAATCGGCTAAAATTTGTTTTGCTGCATCGCCATCATGGAACTGGATTGCAGAAATACAAGTAGAACCAATTACCTGGGCAAGGCTGATCATGCTTTCTGCCTTACGCTTTTTATAATCATTAATATGTGAAATAACAAATACAGTAAAACAAAGCCCTAAAACAATCACACTGGTAAAAACCTGCATGAGCACGAGCTTATTTTTTATTGTTATATTACTGAGATTAAACAACTTCAACGAATGACAGCATAAAAATTTAAAAAAAATTAATCGACTATTATAGCAAGTTTTAATAATTGAGAGCTTGCTTTTAAACCTTCGTCAATGATTGATTTCATATTTGCTTCAAATGTAAGCTATCATTTACAATCACGAAATTAATGAAACTCTTTCTGGTTAAGGCTTCCGTTCCCTCTCACTTCCGATTAGCCCAGGCGAGCTTCGTAGAAGCCTGCCCGGCTGAGTCATTCAAGAGGGGTTTGGGGTGAAGTTATTGCGGGACGCAAGACGTTTTATGTTTCAATCAATTTTTTGCTACTAATTATTTCTATAGAACAAAAACCTTTATTATACAACGGGTATCGAAAGTGTATAAATTTCAATGAAATGTATTTCAATGAAAAAATCATAGCACCTCAAAATAAAAATTCCTGAAAATCAGTTGTTGATGCTTTTTATATTTTTTCTAATAGTGTCCAGCAGAAATGGTACTTCAAAAGGCTTTGTGACAAGGCCGTCTGCATGGCAATCTCTTATATTATTCACGAGGTCATAATGGGCTGAAAAAAGAATCACCGGGATGTCTTTTGTTTCATCTGTTTTTTTTAATCTTTTGCATATCTCCCGGCCATCTTCTCCTGCCAGGGCCACATCAAGTAAAATTAAATCCGGGGAAAAACTTTGGATAGAGCCGTCTATATAAGTACCCCTGGAAATGGTCATAACACTATAGTCATTTCTTTTTAAGAGCATACTTACAACCTCCAATATATCACGGTCATCATCAACAATTAGAATTTTATTCATTAGTTTAAATAGTAATGGGTTCAAAGTTGTAATTTTTTCACAATAATCAGTCCAATCTGTTGTAAAATTTTTAATCACGTCCAACTACTGTAATGCATAAGATTTTATTGGAGGTATCAACATCAAGGGGAATTTAAAATCGTGCCCGAGGAATTTTTTTACCACCTTTTGAATACTTCCACTTTTGAACCACGATAATTCTTAAAGAAAATAAAAGGGGAATTTGGGTTAGCCCACCTTATTTGTTTATTTCGCAAATATGTACAATAGTAAACGCTTCCAACAATTTTCCTCAATTTTCAGCTAATACCTCAGAAAATAATAATGGATTTGTAAATCGCTATTTAGATAATTACCTCTTCATAATTTTCTTGAAATTTTTTGAGTATAAAATTTCAACAAAAGTGAGTGCAATTAAAAAAGAATTCCTTGAATTTTAGAATGCACAATTGAA
Source organism: Ginsengibacter sp. (assembly GCA_039934215.1). GTDB lineage: Bacteria > Bacteroidota > Bacteroidia > Chitinophagales > Chitinophagaceae > Ginsengibacter. Next base: position 200 of record JBDTMP010000197.1, on the reverse strand, counting down.
CTTACTCATAAAAAAAATCCGCATCTTCCAATGCGGATTTTTTTTAACTCTTTAAATAAAAACAGGTAACCAGTTTTTATTCAGGAAGTTTTGCAGAGGTTGCTTTATCTAATTTTTTCTCTGCTTTGGCTTGCTTCTTCGCTGCCTCAGTGGTAGTCGCCATACTCACATCACTGGTATTGGCATTTGTAGTCATACTG
>JBDTMP010000196.1:0-5728 GCA_039934215.1 Ginsengibacter sp. | reverse complement strand
AAAAAAGGAAAAACTTGAACTAATAAATTTCATTGATAAAATGAATATCCAAAAAGAATTATTGGAACTTCAAAAAGGGGAAACTAATATTTATCAAATTGAAACTGCCGGGAAAAGACTTGGCAAAAAATCGCAATCTGCTTTTATAAATAAATAAGTACTTCTACACCCGGTCGTTTAGAAAATTACAGCCAGTTCAAGGACTGAGAATTTATGAATTGTGTGTGCAAGGTTCGAGCCTCTCCTCTTGAAGAGATCAATACCCTACCGCTGCATCATCGCCGCGCTTATCGCCTACAGCCTGTATGGTTTTATCTTGCATTACCATTATAACTTCAGTTCTTCCAATAGCATCTCTTGTTGTGATTTTATAACCCATCTGCTTCAATTCGCTTACAACATTTTTATCAAAATCATTCTCAACAAAAAGTTCATCAGGAAGCCATTGATGATGAAACTTTGGCTTATTAACCGCATCCGCCGGCGCCATGTTGAAATCAATAATGTCAACAAGGGTTTGATAAACGCTTGTAGGAATGGTAGTGCCTCCGGGTGTTCCCACAACTATCCAGGGTTTATTATTTTTCAACACTATAGTTGGTGTCATGCTGCTTAGCATGCGTTTACCCGGTGCGATTGAATTTGCTTCCGCACCTACCGCGCCATACATATTAGGCACTCCGGGCTTTACACTGAAGTCATCCATCTCATTATTTAATAAAAATCCTGCACCCGAAACGACTACCCTGCTGCCATAGCCGCCATTTAATGTAGTCGTCACAGAAACAGCATTCCCATTTTTATCCAGCACATTCAGATGGGTCGTTTCTTCACTTTCTTTTATCACGCCTTCCTTTACCACTTCACTGCTTCCGGCTTTGCCTGGTTGATAATTACTCATTCGCGTCTTAAGATATTCATCACTCACCAAAGTTTTCACGGGCACTTTTACAAAGTCCGGATCACCAAGAAATTTCGCCCTGTCCGCAAAAGCGCGGCGTTCTACTTCGGTCATCAGCTGTACTGAATTGGCGGTTTCAAATTTCATATCGCCAAGATTTCTGCTATCACTCATTTTCAACATCTGCTCAAGAATAATTCCGCCGCTGCTGGGCAATGGCATTGTAACTACTGTATTTCCTTTGTATTGAAAAACTACGGGCTCCCGCTCTTTTGCTTTGTAATTTTTTAAATCGTTTACCGTAATAATGCCATGGCTTTTTTTCATTTCAGCTGTGATAAGTTTCGCCGTCTCACCTTCATAAAATCCTTCAGCTCCTTTATCTCTTATTCTCTTTAAAGTATTGGCCAGGTCCTTTTGTATAAGCGTATCGCCTTGTTTCCATTCATTATCTTTTACGAAGACGGGAGGCGTTGAATTCAATTGTAGAAATTCATTTTTATAATAATTAAAGCTTGCTGCCTGCGATTCTGAAATAACAAAACCTTTCTCTGCGAGGTTAATGGCAGGTTGTATCAATTTTTTAAACGGAAGCCTGGCATATTTCATTGCAGCAAATAATCCGGCGATTGTTCCGGGAACTCCAACCGCAAGACTGCCATCCTGCGATAACTGCATTTGCGGGTTGCCGTTAGCATCAAGATACATATCTCTTGACGCTGCCGCCGGTGCCGTTTCACGATAATCGATCGCGATATTCTCACCCGTACTTAAGTGAATAATCGTAAACCCGCCACCGCCAATATTCCCTGCACCTGGGTAAACTACGGCCAATGCAAGTTGCGTCGCTATCGCCCCATCAATAGCGTTGCCGCCTTCTTTCATGATATTCACTCCTGCCTGGCTCGCCAATGCATGCGCCGATACCACTGCCCCATTTTTGCAAAATTCAATTTTATTGGTTTTATAGTTGTATGCGTTTAATTTATTTTGCTGTGCGCAGGATATAGATGAGGTACAGAGAAAAAACAAAATAATTTTAAACAGATCGGTTTTAACCATCACATTTTTTATACAAATTTAAGTTATGTGATAAGACTGAAGTAACTTTAAATAATATCAATAAAAAACTAAAATACGGCTATGAGAAAATATACCTTCATGGGCAAATGGATGTTAAACATTTTTATTTTGCTCGCAACCGCCAGCTTTACGCAAGCCCAGAAAGGAACTATTAAGGGAGTTGTAAAAGATGAAAGAGGCCCCCTGGCTAACGCTTCCGTTACCATTGAAGGTAAAAATAACGGAACCACTACAAATGATAACGGAGAATATATATTTAAAGTTGATCCCGGCTCATACAATATAATTATAAGTTATGTCGGTCTTAAATTGCAGCGCATACCCGTATCAGTGAGTGCCGGAGAAACAGTGACTGTGCCAGGAAGCCCTCTCGTAGCTCAGCAAACGCTGGAGGGCGTATTAATAGTTGGATCGCGTTCTAATGTGGCACGCACCAGTGTACAAACCGCGGTGCCCGTTGACATCATAAGCGCTAAAGACCTTACTGCAACCGGCCAGGTTGAGCCAACTCAAATGTTGAATTTCGTGGCGCCGTCCTTCAATTCGTCAAGACAAACCATCGCAGATGGTACCGATCATATTGACCCCGCAACACTTCGTGGGCTGGGGCCAGACCAGGTACTGGTGCTGGTTGACGGAAAAAGATATCATAATACTGCACTTATAAATGTAAATGGAACGATAGGCCGCGGTTCAGTAGGCACCGATCTAAATTCTCTTCCACCATCCGCTATTGAAAGGATAGAAGTTTTACGGGATGGCGCTGCGGCGCAATATGGCTCCGATGCAATCGCGGGAGTTATAAATGTGGTATTAAAAAAAGCTCCATCGCCGGCAACTTTTAAAGCCTACACAGGCGCTCAATATGCAGGTGATGGATTCGTCTATAACTTCGGATTGAATAAGGGATTGAAATTAGGGAAACAGGGATACCTGAATTTTAGCGGAGATTTTCGCCATCGCGAACCGACAGAAAGAAGTGGGATTTACACGGGGACTGTTTATACATCAAATGTTGCACAGGATAACCAGATAATTGCAGACAGGGGTTTTAGCCGCGAGCATAATTTACATATCGGCCAGTCTAAATTATTGAATACAGGTTTTGTGGTAAGCGCGGGTGCTCCCATAAAAGCGAACAGCAATACGCAGATTTATTTTACCGGAAGCTACAATTATCGGGAAGGACAGGCGGCAGGTTTTTACCGTTATCCAAAACAAACATCGCAGGTAATCGCTGAACTATATCCCGATGGATTTTTGCCTTACATAAATAGCAAAATAAATGACAAGTCGCTTTCAGGTGGAATAAAAGGCATTTCTAAAACAGGATGGAACTGGGATGTAAGCGATATATATGGCGGCAATTCTTTTCGCTTCGATGTTACCAATTCTAACAACTCTTCACAATTTGCGCAGGGCGCTATTGCACAAACTGAATTTTATGCGGGCACATTAAAATTTAATCAAAACACTTTTAATGTAAGCTTTTCAAAAGACCTGGCTCAAAAGGTGAACCTTCAATCTTTTAACCTCGCGTTTGGCGCGGAATATAGAATTGACAACTACCAGATACTTGCCGGTGAAGAAGCCTCCTATAAAAATTATGATCCTAACTCCGGCCGGGTGGGTGGAGCGCAGGTTTTCCCGGGCTTTCAACCGGAGAATGCTGTCGATGAAAACAGGAATGTTTTTGCAGGGTATGTTGACCTGGAGAGTGACCTCGGAGATAAATTTCTTGCGGATGTTTCAGGGCGCTATGAATATTACAGTGATTTTGGAAGTAACGTTGCCGGTAAGCTGGCAATGCGTTATAAAATTTCTGATCATTTTTCATTGCGCGGCGGAATAAGTAATGGCTTCAGGGCGCCATCAATTCATCAGCGTTTCTTCAGCGCCGTTAGTACGGTGTTTATAAACACAACTTCCGGCACCGTACCTTTTCAGCAAGGCACTTTTCGCAATAACAGCGACATCGCTGCCGCCTTTGGCATTCCATCACTTACGGCGGAAAAATCAATTAACTACAGTTTGGGGATTACCTCAAAGCCTGCCCGAAATGTAAGTATTACCATAGATGCTTACCAGATAGAAATAAGAGACAGGATAGTACTTACAGGAAGCTTTACAAAAAGCAATCCAACGGTTGCCGCCATTCTTGCGAATTATCCTGATGTAAATTCAGCGATCTTTTTTACCAATGCGATCAACACCCGCACACAGGGTATTGATATCGTTACCAGCGCTGATTTGAAAATTAATAACGGCAGCCTCAACATAACATTGGCAGGTAATTTAAATAAGACCCGCTTATTCGGCGATATACAAACTACCAGCAAATTGCCACCGGATTCATTGAACACAAATACGCTTTTCAATATTGAAGAGAAAGGAAGGATTGAACAGGGCCAGCCTGATACAAAATTTGCACTCTCGTTTAATTATAAAATCAATAAATGGAACCTTGTTTTTCGCACCACAAGATTTGGCAAAGTGTCCACCATATTTAATGGCACTGACAGAACAAGAGATGAATACTTTTCAGACAAATATGTATCAGATGTCGCACTGTCTTTTCGCCCGGCTAAAATATTTCAGATAACAATCGGGGCTAATAATATTGCCGATGTGTATCCTGACAAATTAAAAAACTTCGCCAACACCAGTGATAACAGGTTTCAATACAGCAGGAACTCGACGCAGTTTGGTTTCAACGGAGGATTTTATTACGCCAGCTTAAATTTTACATTTTAAAGGATTTTTTTTCAGAGGGAAGTGAGCAGTAAATTTTTACATGGCACTATTGCAAATTCTATCTTCGGGTAGCTGTGCCGGTTATAGTTACAATATTTTTGCACCTACTTTTTTTGTTGATGGCTTATTTCTTTGCCATAATTTATCATTGCACCTACCCTATTTTATCTTCGGAAGTGGGTTACATAGGCATGAAAGTCTGAATTGATGTTCGCTTTAAAGTGGTTGGTGCCAGTGAAGTTTATATCATCATAATATTCCGAAAGTACCTGCTGGTTTGTAAAGTCAACAGCGGTTATCTGCAAACTATGAACTGTTTCATTTTCTCTCATCTTTTTCACAATTTCCCAGCTTCCTTTGAAAGTAACGTTTGCAGAATTGACATAATCCATGCTGCCATTGTCAAAGAAAGTAAAAGTTCCGGCGGTAAAAGGAAGGTGTGAAGTGCTGCCACCAAACCCGATGCGGTTCACATCAGTTATTCTCCAGGTGCCAACAATTCTATTTTCATAGCGCTTCAAAAAGTCTTTGCTGCAGGCTGAAAATAAAAGAATAAAAAAAAGAAAGCTTACGGTGTAGATTTTTTTCATAACATAAGTTTTATGGATTGGTATTCTAAAATTATGATCTTATGGGATTAAGTCGCGTAGCAAAAATCGTCTTAACAAAAGTTTTGTAATTCCGTAAAATAGGCGCAGTATATTAAAGATTTAATGCCGGAGAAAGTTGCCATCGCCCGCCACTTATAAAAATTTTAGAGGCAGGTTTAAACATTTTTTAGATTTTTTCCGAATGGGTTTACAAGATAAATCAGGCAAAGGGAAATGAAAAACAAAAGCTCTTCCCTCCGGTGGGTGCATTCCAAATTCATCCTGCTCTATAGCGCAGCAAAGCAGCATAGATTTCAAAAACCAAGAAGGGTTATTAGAGACACAATAAATTAAAATGCGCTTAAAAAAACCTTCTTGGTTTGGGCTCGTTTTAAATGGG
>JBDTMP010000195.1:0-11941 GCA_039934215.1 Ginsengibacter sp. | reverse complement strand
TTTTTAAAAAAAATTATGTGAGTAAAAACTTTTAAAAAAATTTGCTTGATTGAATTATAAGTTTTTATTTTATAAAATAATCCCCACTCTATCAATCTTTTCGCTTGCCTGTTTCTCACACCCTCCTAAATATGGATATTCTCTTGAGAAGTTGTATTCCATATAATTTAAATCCTCTCTAAAAGAAGAACCCCAAAGAATTTACTTCATCATTTATTAATGAGCTTAAAATGATTGACGCTGCACTTCAATTGCTGCGGGATGAACTCACTTCCTATCTTTCTGCAAAAGATGCGGCCACCGTTGTGATAGATAATATTGGCTTGTTTGAAACGCCTGCCGGTAATTCTCTCACTGACAATATTGTAATTACGCTCGTGAATGTTGAGGAGGAAAGTACATTAAAAAATCAGCCTGCTCTCAAGCGTCCTTTTATCAACAGCGCTATTTATGAGAACGCTCCTGTCTTTCTCAATTTATACGTTTTATTTACCTGCAATTATTCAGGCAACGATTATATTCTTGCGCTAAAGAGACTTTCATTCGTAATACGTTTTCTGCAGAGTAAAAATGTTTTTTCTTCCGCATCATCCGTTTCCGGAGGTTCGATCAATCTTGATGAAGATGATCTTGTTGACTTAAAATTCACCATGGAATTATATACGCTCACTTTTGAACAGATCAATCACCTGTGGGGATCGCTTGGTGGCAGGCAAATACCTTTTGTAATGTATAAGCTGCGGCTGGTAAGCATTACAGAGCGTGCGCTGGTGAGAGAAGTTCCGTTGATAGAAGAAATTGAAACCTTTATAAATAAATTACCGGGCAACTAAAATGTCATTCATATATAAAACATTATTTGAGGTAAAACTGATCCATGAATATTTCTTTACGGATATAAATGGAGAAACCATATTTGCGCAGCCGAACCAAAGCGACCGGCTGAATTTATTATTGAATGAATATAGCGGCGACAGGCAATCTATAAATGAAGACCTGCTTTTTGAATTTCCTAAAGATCTTTTATCTATCTATAAAGATTATGAGATAAAATTAATTCCATCCTGGTCAGGATGTAAAATTGCCATTCGTGTAAATCAAAAATTTCTTGCTGATAATACTTTGGTATATGAAGCACTCCATACCTTACCGGATAACTTTGATATTAATATTCTTATTTCCAAAAAGAATAATTTAATAGAAAGCTATACGAATTCACCACTGAGCAGGCCGGTACAATCCATGTATTTCTTTACAAATGAAACGGCGCTAAGCCCGAAAACATTTCCTTTTTTAACTGCAGATATTTCAGCCTTTGACAGCAGCAGAATTTACCAGCAGGGAGAGCTTGCGTCTTTTGGTGTAAGTGACATTCGTGAATTTTATAAAGATGATATAGGAGATCAATGGATCTCTGTTGCAGGCAATTCGTTTGCAAGTGAAAATGACCAACTGCTCGCGCCTTTGAAATTTTATTATTCTTTTGATGCAGGCTCATCTATTACCGATGCTGAGTTTGTGTTGAAAGATAAAAATGGCAACAGTCTTAAAACAATTACGGCACACAATAATGATTTTATTCAAAAAGTCTTGCTCGATTTTTCTGACCAGGCAGATGTGATTTCTATTCCCGGGTCTTTTCAATTTCCCGATATTATTTTTTCTCTTGATGTAAGTGCATCCAATGGATTATTAAAAACACACAGCATTATTTTCAGTGATCAGCTTTATGGCAGGGAGAATTGGGGAGTGATAAATATAAAGCCCTCGGTTAGCAATACATCATTCAACCTGGTAGGCATTGATGGGTTTTTAATTAAAAGAAAAAGTCCTGCTGGCGTATGGGATGAAGCGCCCATATTTGAGATCCCGGTAAAAAGCAGGTTTACGTTTTGGCGTTTTAAAAATGTGAAGGGAAAAGAATTAAAATTAGACGTGTTGCATACTGATTATCTTTTTAAAGAAGATAAAAATTTATTAAGTATACAACCAAGATCTATTTCAAATTCTTATTTCAAATTACCAAAGCAGGGAAGTACCGATACGAAATATTTTCCCGGCCCGGTAAATTTAGAGATAGCAAAAGATGAGAAGGAAAGAATATGTTTTGACATCATGGTGCCGGAATCAGATTTGTTTCCTATAGTGCCATGATGTAGAATTAAAAATTGAAATTAATAATTGAATCATCGCCAAACCATAACATTAAAAATAATTTATAACTCAAAAAAATAAAAAACATGCCTGAGTATAAAACCCCCGGGGTCTATATTGAAGAAATTCCACATCTTCCGCCAAGTATCGCATCAGTCGAAACTGCAATCCCTGCTTTTATTGGCTATACTGAAACAGCAAAATGGAAAGAAGATGGCGATTTAAAAATGAAGCCATGGCGCATCGAATCTTTATTGCAATACGAGCAATATTTTGGATACCCTTCGCCGGAGAGCGGAAGCATAACGGTTGCGTTTACCAGTTCCGGCTCGAGAACGGATGTTAATGGCAAAATAGACGAAACCCTGAGATCAAAATTTGTAATGCATTATTCAATGCAGATGTTTTTTGCAAATGGCGGCGGGCCTTGCTGGATTGTATCTGTAGGAGATTATGCTTCTACCGGTGGCCTTATTGTTACGCAGGATTTAAAAGATGGATTAGCTGAAGTGGCAAAAATTAATGAAGTGACATTGCTGCTCTTTCCCGATGCGATTAATCTTTCAACGGCAACCGATTATTATGATGTGTATTCTACCGCAATCGCACAGGCGGTAAAGCTGCAGGATCGCTTTGTAGTTATGGATGTGTATCACGACATTGCCAATCTCGATGTTTGGGAATTTGATATTGACGGAGTAGGAGGTTCAGGTGGCTTGCGCAATATCATTTCCGGCACTACAAACGATCTGAAATATGCTGCCGCTTATTTTCCGCAGATTTATACCGGCGTGGATTATAATTTTAAAATGCCCGGCGACCAGTCAACAGATAACGATGCTTCAATACTTATTACCGGTGTAGCTGCCGCAACGCTTGCAGATTTAAAACAGGTAAATAACGCACAATATTTCCAGGCAAAAAATGCGATAACTAATATTCAAATGTTGCTGCCTGCATCGCCGGCTATCGTTGGCATATATGCCAAAGTTGATAACTCAAGAGGTGTATGGAAAGCGCCGGCAAATGTGAATATCGAAAATGCCATTCAGCCTCAATATTTAATCACAAATGAAGAGCAGCAAAATTTAAATGTGGATGCGCTTGCAGGCAAATCAGTAAATGTGATCAGGAAATTTGAAGGCCGTGGCCCTGCTATAGTTTGGGGTGCAAGAACCCTTGCAGGAAATGATAATGAGTGGAGATATATTTCGGTGCGCAGGTATTTTAATATGGTAGAGGAGTCAACCAAAAATGCAACAGAGCAATTTGTATTTGAGCCAAATGATATTAATACATGGGTACGTGTAAAATCAATGGTAGGGAACTATCTCACAGAGCAATGGAAGGCAGGCGCATTAATGGGTGCATCAACAAAGGAAGCCTATTTCGTTCATGTAGGCTTAGGCGAAACGATGACCGAGCAGGATATTTTCGAAGGCCGCATGATAGTAGTGATCGGACTAGCCGTTGTTCGCCCTGCTGAGTTTATCATATTGAGGTTTATGCATAAAATGTTGCAGGAATCTTAATCATTATTAAAAATGAGTTTTAAAAATATTTATAATAGTAAAAGTGGCCGGTGGGGACACCGGCCACGGCTGAACGCCGCGGTTGGTGTCCCCACCAACCGCAATATGAGAATCTTAATCATTATTAATTAATACTACATCCAAAATAATATTAAAATGAACATCCAAAAAAGAAATAGCGATTGCCCGCCACCCCCCGATCCCGGCTGCGATGATTGCCAGGACAAGGACAACGCTACGCAAAAAAGTATTACTAAAGAGCGCCTTATCATCTGCAATTTGTTATACGAAACGGAAGGAATGGTGGAGCAGCAGCAAACAAAATTTGATGGTGAGAATGAAGTATTCAAAGAAAAAAAATGCATGTTTCTGCATACGGAGGAAAACTATAGAAGGTATAGAAATTTAGAAATATGCGCCGGCACGGAGTTATTGCAAACCAATGATTCTATTAAAGTCAATGTAGCCGATTTAAATAAATGGAATACTGACCTTAATAAGATTCTTACCGATCTTACCAAGCAGATCAAGGATGCCAAAAGTAAGTTCGCGGATTTAAAATCAGCGGCCTGTAAACTTGATGATAGCATCATCGACAAATGTAATGCTGCCCAATGGAAGGCGCTTACGGGTAAAACGGCCGAGAACTGCAATGATACTAATCCCAAGCCTCCGATTGATGCCTGTAAAGACGCAGAGTCAGAAATTGACAATCTCATTTGCTATCCGAAAGGCCTGGGGAAGGACATTGATTATATTTTCCAGTCTTCCACCGATGTCACGGGTATACAGATATTTTCAAATATTGATACACTGGAGCCACTTCAAAAATCATTGTCTGATAAATCAAATGCTTTTGAAAAGCTGATCAGCGAAACGATGAAGACCCGCAAAAGTGAATTGGACAAATTACAGGATGATCTTGTCGTGTCTGTAAAATCTATCACGCAATCTGCAATGAACCGCAATAGTTTGCGCAGTAAGTTTGAAGGGTATTACGATGCTGTTGATTTCCTTTGTTGTCCTTCCTGCGGTTGTGTGATCGAAAATCCGAACGATTCAAATTCTGAAAACGATAATTGCAAAGAATGCAACCCAAGACTGCATGAATGTGAAACTGCAATCTGTCGTATCTGTGGTGAAGTTCAAAATACTTTTTGTTGTGACACACCCGATAACCCGGACAAAAAATGCGATTAAACTTATTTTATATCAAAAATTAAATAAAAGATTATGCTCACCAAACATAATTATCAACCTATTGGTTCAGATTGGGATAAAGAAACCGTTCTGGATTGCTGCAAACAAACAACTCCTGATGACCCCACCTGCATTGAGTGTTGTTACGATACGTGGCAGGACGAGTTAAAAATAGTAACGCAGAAATATAATAGCGCTAAAGAAACTGCGGAGCAGTTGCAAAAGAAACTTGCCTTCATTACCGACAGGAGAAATAAGTATCGCAAATGGCTGGATGAATTGAATAATGCACAAGACCTGGCGCATGAAATTTGCAACCAGCTTGAGCTTATTGCGGTGCAGTCCGACAAAATATGGTTCAACTCCTGCAAAGCAGTCGATGCTATTGAAATTCTTTTTTGTATGATCCGTGATTTTTTCATGCAGATAGATTTAATAAAAACGCAGTACGACGATCTTCAGAATTGTATCACAAATAATACGGATCCTTCGCTGGTAAAAGGCCAGGGAATTTTAAAAAGCCTGGATGATTATAAAGCAAAGCTTGATATTATAATTAAATTAAAAGATGACATTATTAAAAATATTGTAGCCGCGGTTAAGATTGCCAACCTCATAAGAAATGGTATTTCGACAAGAGATTGCAATTACGAATCCTACGATCCATGTGCGGCAGATCCCAAGCCTTGTGTGGGAGATGACAATTCATACTATGGATTTAAAACAATTATTTGTGAATGGTACAATGCATTCGCGTGCGATGTTCCTTGTGCTGATGCCGCTCCCTCTACAGATTCAAAAGCCCAGTCGGAGACTAACGCAATAGAAGATGATTGCGGCGATACTGATTGCGAGCTACTGCCCACATTCGATTTTCCTATTTGCAATAATGCTTATAAAACATGTGTGCAAAACTGGTTAAGCGCAGATGAAGCAGCGTACACTGATTTAACTGCACAACTACAGGAAGCCAATAAGAAAAAAGAGGCGCTTACTGCATGCAAAAATAGTTTGGACAAGGCGATTAAAGCAGTTGATCCTAAAGAGAGATGTAAATAAATTCAATTAACCATTTAAATAAAACAACATGCCAGATTTTAAATATCCTCTTCCAAAATTTCATTTTGAACTTGAATGGGGAGGAACACGTTTAGGATTTACAGAAGTAACAGGACTGGATTTTGAAACTGAAGTAATTGAATATCGCGAAGGAAATCTGCCGGCTTATAACAAAACCAAGCAGCCCGGCCTTACAAAATATACTGATGTTACTTTAAAGCGGGGTATTATTTTGGATGATCTTGAGTATTTCAACCAATGGGTGAAAACTGCGATGTTCCAGGAAATAAAAGAAAAATACCGGCGCACTGTTACCATAAAGCTTTTAAATGAAGAACACAAAGCCATTATCGTGTGGACGCTGTCCAGGGCATGGCCTTCTAAAATACAATCAACAGATTTAAAAGCCGATGGTAACGAAGTTGCTATTGAGACATTAACTTTTGTTCATGAAGGTCTTGTCATGGCAAAACCCTGATTCATCCAAAATAAATAAGTTAATGCTATGCCTGACGTTTTATATCAGACGGTAAATTTTCATTTCAAAGTAGATTTCAATTTTGATGCCCAGGATAAAACCGATATAAGGTTCCAGTCCGTTACAGGATTGGATTCAACTTTAGATACTGAGCAAATAAAAGAAGGCGGGGAAAATCGTTTTGAACATGTGCTTCCGGTTAGGAGAAAGTATGGGCCCCTTACGCTTAAGCGCGGTTTATTAAAACCTTCGGATTCTGCATTAACTAAATGGCTGAAGCAGGCATTTGATGATGAGAAAGTGGTGCCTCTTCAAACCGTTACGATATCATTATTAAATGAAGAGCATAACGCATTAATGCATTGGACTATAAATAATGTGTGGCCGCGCAGTTGGAAAATCGGCGAGCTGAATGCGGAGCAGGGCGCGGTGTTGATCGAAACACTTGAATTAAATTATAACAGGTTATTATTTGAAAACCCATCTTAATAAACATGCCAATAGAAATTCGTGAATTAGTAATTAAAGCAACTGTAGTGCAGGAAGGCAATTCAGGAGCAGCTTCTGCGCCATCCTCAAATAGCAATAATAATGTATCGGCAAATGAAGAAATCATCACCGCTTGTGTTGAAAAAATTATGGAAATATTAAAAGAAAAAGATGCCAGATAATTCAAAGACGCTTTCAAAACTTATTATTCATTCTTATGATAAGAATGATTTTAAAGTAGAGGATAAAAGTAAGTTATTCACTACGCCTATAAATCCTGAATCTTTTACTAAAAATTATAGAGTTGAATTAGATACTGCAAGAGGGCATGGCCAGTCAACCACCAATCCACAATACAAATCTTCTGCGCCGCAGGAATTAACAATTGAATTTATACTTGATGGAACAAAAACGCTTGAAGGCTATGTGGATGAATATAAAAAACTGGATGTCCACGCCCAGTTGCAAAAACTATTGGAATGTGTTTATGATATTAACGAAGAGATACACCGTCCAAGATTTCTAAATGTGCAATGGGGCTCGGAAATAGATTTTAATTGTGTGCTTTCAAGCCTGGATATCAATCATACGCTATTTAATCCAAACGGTTCGCCATTGCGTGTAAAGATTAATGCATCCTTTATACACTATGTTTCGCCGGAAGAGCGTGCCAAAGGAAACCAGAATAAGTCACCCGATCTTACTCATTATAAAAGAGTAAATAAAGGAGACCGGCTTGATTTACTTACCTATAATATTTACAACAACTCTAATTATTTTTTACAGGTTGGCAGAGTAAATAATCTTACAAGTGTTAGAAATTTAAAAGCCGGCATTCAACTTTATTTACCTCCGCTTGATAAAAATGAAACCTGATGCCAGATATATTAATACCCAATGATTCCAAACATGATGTTGCTACCTACAAAATAATGGTGGAGGGAACAGAAGTAGATCCATCTTACCAGTTATTATCTCTTTCAATTTTTAAAGAATTAAACCGCGTCTCTGCAGCAACACTTATTTTTCGCGATGGTGACGCGGCGCTGCAAACATTTACACTTAGTAATAAGGAGGATTTCGTTCCGGGTAAAAAAATTGAAATCAGCATAGGCAGGGATAGCGTAAACAAAAGCGCCTTTAAAGGGATTATAATCAGGCATGCAATTAAAGTAAAAGCAAACGGCAACACCCAACTCCAGGTTGAGTGCATGGATGCAGCGGTTAAAATGACCATTGGCAGGCACAATCAATATTTCCAGGACGTAAAAGACAGCGATGTTTTTGATGATCTTATTTCAAAATATGGACTTAGGTCTGATCCCGAAACAACAAAGCTTAAGCATAAAGAATTGGTGCAGCACAATATTACCGATTGGGATTTTGTGTTACTGCGTGCAGAAGCTAACGGAATGCTCGTAAACGTAGATGATGGCGTTATTAAAATTGCAAAGCCTGCCATTGCGGCTAGTGAAGTTTTACAGGTAAATTATGGTTCATCAGTTTTAGAGTTTGAAGCTGAGATAGACGCACGCTATCAATATAAAAGTGTAAATGCGGAATCATGGGACTATAGCAACCAGCAATTATTCAAAGCCGATGCATCCTCATCAGATTTTGCCGAGCAGGGTAATTTATCGGCGGCAGATATTGCAAATGCGGTGAGCCCCGATAAATTTGACATGCATCACAGCGGGCACAAGTTAGAACAGGAACTTCAGGATTGGGTTGATGGAATTATGGTGCGGAGCAGGCTTGCTAAAATACGGGGACGTGCAAAATTTACTGGATTTTCTGCAATAAAACCTGGTGATACTGTAAAGCTTTCCGGCGTAGGCGATCGCTTTAATGGAAAAGCATTTGTTACGGCGGTAAGACAGGATATCGGCAATGGAACGTGGGAAACCCAGATTCAGTTTGGCCTTGATCCTCATCGCTACGCTTTTATTCATAACGATATGAATGATGCGCCATCAGCAGGATTGGTTGGAGGCATTAGCGGTTTGCAAATAGGAATTGTCGTGCAATTGGAAAGTGACCCCGATGGCCAGGATCGCATTCTGGTGCGTGTACCCGTTATAGATAGCAACGCCCAGGGAATATGGACAAGGGTTGCAAGTCTCGATGCCGGTAATGACCGCGGCGCATTTTTTATGCCTGAAATTGGTGATGAAGTAATCGTAGGGTTTATCAACGATGATCCCCGCGACGCCGTGGTGTTAGGTATGTTACACAGCAGTGACAAGCCTGCGCCCATCACGTTACAGGATGCTAACAATGAAAAAGGTTTTACTACAAGGAGTAAAATGCATCTCAGTTTTAATGATGATACAAAAACTATCGTGATTGATACGCCGGCGGGAAACAGCATTACGATAGACGAGCAAGGTATGAAAATAGAGATCAAGGACCAGAATCAAAATAAAATTACGATGGCGGCTTCGGGAATAACAATGGAAAGCCCAAAGAACATCGATATTAAAGCGGGCGCTGTATTAACACTGGCAGGCGGTGTTTCATTGGCAATTAGCGGGCCCTCGCTTTCTGTAAAAGCTGATGCGGATGTAAGCATTCAGGGGGCAATTGCAAAGCTTGCTTCATCGGGTATCACAGAAATAACCGGATCTATAGTAAAAATTAATTAAAAAGTAAAAATGGAACCTGGAACAGTAGTAAAAATATTAATTCACAACAATACTCCGTGCCTCTCTCCTTCGGGAGAGGGTTGGGGTAAGGTCTAATTATAGAATATGCCTTCAGCAGCACGACTAACAGATATGCACACATGCCCGCTGGCAACACCTAATCCACATGTAGGCGGTCCCATTACAGGGCCTTGTGTTCCTACGGTTTTAATTGGGGGATTGCCGGCAGCAGTGGTAGCTGATTTATGTGTTTGCGCAGGTCCGCCAGACTCAATTGTAATGGGATCAACAACAGTTATTATTGGCGGCAAGCCAGCGGCGCGGCAGGGAGACTTAACAGCGCATGGAGGTGTAATAGTTAGCGGTTTGCCAACTGTACAAATAGGTGGCTAAATGTAATTGTGGGTTAGGTTTTTAAGATTAAGTTTTCAATTAAAGACCACTGATTTTGAAAAAGAATTAGTGTTGATTTTTGTAACCTGTCTGCCGACAGGCAGGTTCGTGAGTAGATAAAAATAAATTATGGAAAATTCTTTCAATTCATTTCTTGGAACAGGTTGGGCGTTTCCACCTGCATTCGATCCTGAAGCGGCTACTGTTGAGATGGTAAGCGATTATAAAGACATAGAGCAAAGCTTAAACATCCTGCTTTCCACGAGTCTCGGTGAGCGTGTAATGCAGCCTGATTACGGATGCAATCTTACTGATTATATTTTTGAATCGCTGAACAGTACTTTAATAGGAATTATAAAGCACAATGTTGAAAATGCAATCCTTTATTATGAGCCCCGGATTGTCGCTGAAAATGTAGAGGTAACGGCGGCTGACTCGTTCGATCTCATTGAAGGAAAATTTACAATAACTGTTGAATATTCAATTCCTCAAACTAATTCGCGGTTTAACTATGTGTATGATTATTATTTGAACGAAGCCTCAAGGCCCGTTTAGATAATAATTAAAAAAATATTTTATTGTCCGGATAAAATCCTTGCATTCTACTGTTGGTGAGACTTTGAATATTTAGTCTGACAATAATTGAAAAATATTTGGGAAGTATAAATGACTACTGATTATTATGTACGACTGTGAATGCCTTATACATCCATTTCAAAATGACCCCGGCACAAGCCAGAGCCAGCGGGTAATGGATGAGCTTTTGTCTGACGCTGCAAAAATTGATGCAAGAACACTGGCAGATCTCCTGGATTATTTTGTCCAGTTGTCACGTCATATTAATTTTTATGATGCCCGGTTAAACGTTAGCGATTGGCAGCCTTTTTTTAAAAACAGTATTCCTTTTGTCCTGGCCTCGGTTATTAAAAACCAGCAAGGCGAAATAGAAAATAATTTTGCTTATTACAATTCTCTTTTTGAGAAAAAGCCTTCCGCCAGCGGCTTGCAACTACAAGCCTATTTTATTTTTTATCGTTTCATTAATAAAATAAATAACTGGCACGTCGCGGTCAAAGACAGCGGTCTTCCTATTGAGAGCTTCCTTGAAATTTTAATCAAAGATAAACTGCAACAACCGGTAAAATTTTTTATTGGCTATACTAATGCAGCAGTAAAATTTTACGGTATAAAAAGAATTGATTTCTCAAAGTTGTTTGATAATAAAGCTTGGAATCTTGAGTTAGCTGATTTGTATACTATTGACAATAGCTTTAAAACGGGCACAGCCAGTAAGTTTAAGCAACTTAATAATCTCTACCGGCAATTCACAGGCATCGTATCGCCGTTTCTTGATTCGATAAAAATTATTTCTGCGGAAGCGGAAAATAATTTAGAGCAAAGCCTGCTTCCTTTAAAAGATGAGTTGCAAAAAAAACATCCGCCACATCTCGGTTTGTTATTTGCTTTCTTAAACATTTTTCGCTATTTGCAAAATGACCTAAACGGTTATACCCGTAAGCATCTTGATTTTTTTTATAAAGATGTATTGCAAATAAAATCCCGTGACGCGATAGCCGATAAAGCCCATGTTATTTTCGAAATTCAAAAGCAGCTTGAAAAATATTTGATAAAAAAAGGAATCCTTGTAAAAGATGGCAAGGATAATAACAAACAGGAAATACTTTTTTCACTGGATGATGAAATAGTCGTAAATAAGACGGAGGTCGCTGATACAAAAACATTATTTCTGAACAATCAAAGCGCCTTTGAGCAATCATATGTTGAAGGTGTTTACATTGCAAACGATGCAACTAAAGCAGATGGCATTGATAAGGATTTTAAAGATGATCAGCCAAAAAATTTTTCAACGCTTGGCGCAACGCTTAGCAAATACAGCGACCCTGAAACTAAGATCATTAAACCTTATGCTAACGGAAGGCTTGGTTTTATACTTGGCTCGCCCGTTTTGTATTTAAAAGAAGGAACAAGAA
>JBDTMP010000194.1:0-4541 GCA_039934215.1 Ginsengibacter sp. | reverse complement strand
ATATCATTCACTTCACTTCCTCCATGAATTCCTTTCCACGACGTTCTTATCATACCAATAAGCTTGTAGCAACTATCTATAGGAACAATAAAATATTTGTTTGTTGCATCGAGCCTGTTCATAAGCAGCGCTTCAAGATCGGGCGTGAGGCTATTGAGTACAGGATTTAATTGTTGCATTTCATTCCATGGCTCCATTTTAAGTTTTGATTCTGTCGCTCCTGTTGGCGCAGGATAAAAAGCGACTGCTCCATTTTGATTGGATTTTAATACAAAAAAAGCCATGTTCACCGGGATAAGAAAATCTGACCAGAGCTCGTCAGTCAATTGAAAGTCTGTTAATTGAAGATATCGTTGCGGCAATGGTTTATAATTACCACGAACTGCCTGGAGAATCATGCACATGTCGCAGGTACACATAAACCGCATAGCTGAAATATCAACAAGGTGGCGATGTTCAACGGGAAGCTCAGCGTTGCAAAAATTGCAATGTTCTTTTTCTTCCTGCGGAGGAGGAACAGCGATCTTTCGCAACTTCGATATTAGGGAAGCTGATACCATAGCGGCCTCACCCCAACCTCCCGAAAAAATCGGGAGAACGGGAGTTTAGAGAGGAAATTTTTTAGTGAAAAAATAATTTTAACAGACGAATTAATTATTTATATGATGCCAATGCGGTAGGCGTATGCATCTTTTTAAGAAGCTTTCCTTTTCCCAGGTACATGTGCACACCGCATGGAAGGCATGGATCGAAACTGCGAACTGCCCTCATAATGTCAATACCTTTAAAATTATCCGGACCGTTTTCCTCGAAGATCGGCGTGTTCTGCACAGAATCTTCATAAGGGCCGGGGGTTCCGTAAATGTCGCGTGGGCTTGCATTCCACGGTGTTGGAGGAAACATTTGATAATTACCAACTTTCCCATCTTCAATTACCATGTGGTGTGATATAACACCTCTTGCCGCTTCGTGAAAGCCAACACTAACCGCCTCTTTCGGAACTTTAAATGGTGTCCATGTTTTGGTGCGCCCTGCAAAAACTTCTGCTAATGCTTTTTCCATGCAATACAATCCCACAAGGGCTGCATAAGTTTGATGATACGCTCTCGCACGGTCTCTTTCTATGGCATTACTCCACTTTGGTATTTTCCACACCTGTTTCATCTCCGGCATTCCAACAGTTTTTGGAAGATTAAACTCAAGGGAATCTCCTGTTGCTTTAATATATCCTATGTCTACCAAGCCGGCCTTAGCGGTAACCCATTGTCTTGCAAAAGGGCCGCCTCCGGTATCGCAGCATACATGCTTGCCACTGCGCTTGTCATACCAGCGTGGAGAAGTTACCCAGCTATACTTTCCTGAAAAATCTCTTTTACCGGGCCGTGGCTTTGTTGTTTTATTCCAGGGATGATTGCGGTCAACCGGGTTGCCTAAAGGATCAGCTTTTACAAAAGTTCTTTCATCAGCCCAATCTTCGTAGTAAGAACTTCCCAGGAGAATTCTTATTCCAAGATTAATTTCTACCAGGTCGGTTGTTACCAATTCTCCATCGATCACTACACCTGGTGTAATAAATCTTTTACGCCCCCAGTCTGTCATATTCTTATAAGTATAATCACAATGTTCCGGATCGTCAAACGAACCCCAGCAGACAAGGTTGGTATCCCTATACCCTACCCTTTCATAGCCGGGTAAAGCTTCGTAAAAGAAATCGTAAAGGTCGTCATGCAACGGCACTATTTTTTTGCAATATTCAATATATTTCATCAGGCGAACATAATAATCTGTAAGCACCTGTGAAGTTATAGTTGTGCTTACACCACCGGGAACCAGTGTTGAAGGATGCGTATGTCTTCCTTCCATCAGGCAAAACATTTCCCTGGTATATCGCGATACCTGCAAAGATTCCATATAGGTTTTTCCTGAAAAAGGATTGAGAGAATCCATAATGTCGGCGATCGTTTTAAAGCCATGTATCGCTGCATTGGGAGAAGCCGTGGTTTTTGCTTTTTGATATATGGTCGGGTTGGTTTCCTGTACCATTTGCCCGCAATAATCAACGTTGCACATGTTATCATTATATATAGCATGGTCAAACATATAATCTGCGGACTCGCCAAGATTGAGAACATAATCGCCAAGGTGTGGAGGCTTTACCCCATAAGCCATATTCTGATTTAGCACAGAACAGGTCATGTGATTATCGCCGCAGATACCACATATACGGCTGGTGATAAAGTGAGAATCACGCGGATCAATTCCTCTCATGAAAATATCGAAGCCACGAAATACCATAGATGTGCTGTAGCATTCCTGTACTTGTTTGTTTGTAAAATCTATTTTGCAATGCAATCCGAGACTGCCAACTATACGTGTGATGGGGTCCCATGACATTTCCTTAACAACAATATTGGGCTTGGTCTCAGTTACGCGGGGTTTTGTCAATACTTCAGGAGGCATAATGAATAGTTTAAATTTTAAAAAAAGTTAGTGTATATCATTTTTTACCATGCCGGTTCATAACCGCTCGTGATCTTTTTGCCACGTTTTCTCCAGTCAGGTTCTTTATCTTTTTTCTTTGTGGTCATATTCCGGAAGACTCTCAATATCGGCCCTGTTACAAACTTCGCTCCGTTAGAAGAAAATTTTGCGCCAAAGGCTTCATCCATAAAAGGCATAAACTTATCCGGGAAACCAGGCATCGTGCACGCCATACAAATACCGCCAATATTCGGGCAACCACCAATTCCGTTTTGCCAGCCACGACGCGGAACATTACAATATACAATGGGTCCCTGGCAACCGATCTGCACAAGGCATTTAGAAGAACCGTACTCCTGTGCGAAATCTCCCTGCTCGTAAAAGCCTGCTCTGTCACAGCTTTCGTGGGCAGTACGATTGAAAAGCCAGGTAGGCCGGAGCGCATCATCAAGGGGGATCATAGGGGCTATACCCGCTAATTGGAAAACAAGATATAGTAGCGTTTCTGTTGTATTATCAGGCTGTGCAGGGCAACCGGGAATACAAACAATCGGTAAGCCTGCTTTTGATTTCCAGTTCCAGCCGAGATAATCCGGAAGACCCATAGCGCCGGTAGGATTATTTTTCATGGCAGGAATACCGCCATACGTAGCGCAGGTTCCTACGGCAACTACGGCCGCTGCTTTTGGAGAAAGCCTGTCGAGCCATTCGTTGGTAGTAATGGGATCGCCAAAGGGGCCTGTACATCCCATTGCAGCCCAATGACCGCCGGTATCTTTAATGGCTTCTTCGTTAGGAACGGAGCCTTCTAATATTAATACAAAGGGATCGAGCTCGCCTCTTTCAGCCTTGTACCACCACGCCATAAGTTCATCCCCGTTCTCGTATGAGATTACAGGGCTGTGTATATGCACGTTGGGCATGCCAGGCAAGGCGCCTAAGGCAATGTCTTCCAAACTTGGATTAACGGCTCCCGTCATTGCAACAGAATCACCATCACAACTAAGCCCTGTCGTCATCCAGATAATGTGAATGTCGGTTACTTTGTCGGCCATAATTTTATTTTTTAATTTTTATAGAATAAATACCCGGTATCCGAATTGCCGCAATCCATGATCAAATCGCGACCATCTTCTGAAAAAATTGTATGGAGAATCTAATAATACAGCAACCGGCTTCCCCATTATGTTTTACGTACTGCTCAACAAATTTTCACAATCGCCTTAAAGGGTATAAAGTTATTAGAAAGGATTATCTAAGCTACTACCATTTTTTCAAATTAGAAACTTTTTTCTAATATTTTTAAAATGCTACTGGTTGATAAACAAATTATACCATCAGAAATTGTTCCAAACTATACAGGATTGGTAATTTGATTTAACCTCAATAAAAAATTTATTTAGAAAAATAAAAGTTGTAACGGGTACACCGGGTTTCGCTACATAATTTCACATAGAAAAGAATTCTATAAAAAATTCCGGCATTTTTATTGATCATGTTTATAAAACATTTTGATATGAAAAAAAAGAAATTACTGAATAAGACAAGTATTCCTATTCTTTCCGCCATCGTAATTATAATCGCAGGAGCACTCGCTCTTAAATTTATCGCGGATAGTGAATCCAGGGTGGATTATTAATTTTTACAATACTTAGATTCAGCCGGATCTCTATTCCGGAATATTAATCTGGTGAGGAAAGCTCCATCATTTCATACTAATAATTCTATTTTCCCGGTTTACTCCTTAAGTGCTTCTTTACTAAATATCTGCAACTGCAACCTTTCCACATTACTTTTGAAAAACATTTCTAATTATTAT
The DNA here is from genome assembly GCA_039934215.1 of Ginsengibacter sp. Taxonomy (GTDB): domain Bacteria; phylum Bacteroidota; class Bacteroidia; order Chitinophagales; family Chitinophagaceae; genus Ginsengibacter. The sequence goes on along the minus strand of JBDTMP010000194.1, from coordinate 241 downwards.
GCATGAAAAATAAAATTTCATTTCTTATTTTTTTCTCCCTGGTTGCTATTCCATCGCTTTGCCAAACGTACATTACGAATGTAACCATTGTAGATGTTGACAAGCAAAAATTAATTCCCGGCCAAACTATAACTATTACCGGCGACATTATTTCTGAAATACATGGAGCAAAAAAAATAAAAATCCCTGCGGGCGTAACTGTAATTGATGGCAGTGGAAAATTTTTAATGCCCGGCCTTAC
>JBDTMP010000193.1:0-6150 GCA_039934215.1 Ginsengibacter sp. | reverse complement strand
CATGTATCCCTGTAGTGATGTGGATTATTGGCAGGGCCTACAAGAAAAAATTAGAAAGGGCATGAATGCCCGGCTTCCGGTTCTTTCATGAAAAATTTCCCCATACCCGGAGATTGCTAAATGATTGCAATGATTTCCCCCTTTGAAACATCCTGTGGGGATTGACAAAGTACTATATCTCTATTTTTCCGGTGTACACAATGTTCGCCGCATCTTTTTCATCATGCCATAAAAAAACAATCCAAGTTTCTGCCGCATAGCAGTGTGCGTAAGAAGTGTCTTATATTGAAAGTCTTAAAAGTGTGGTGACAATAAATTAAAACAATGAATTCTTTACTTTGGTTATTGTTTTATTAAAGATTCACAAAATAAATCGGCCATTTTTTAAAAACGTTAATTAAATTTCTACTGTTTTTCCACAAATTGAATTTTGCTTTTTTACCATGAATTATTAGCTGTAAGTTTGCATGACCTCACGGATTTTACAGCTTAGTTTCCTTTCCGCTGGTCAGCCTTATTCATAAGATCGAGATATAAAAATTACCGGGTAACATTTGTTGTTACTTTTTTAATTATTATAAAAAAAATTATTTAAAAAAATTAATTGAAAAAAATGGCCAAATATATTTTTGTTACTGGGGGAGTTACTTCTTCTTTAGGAAAAGGTATTATCGCTGCTTCTCTTGCCAAATTATTACAGGCAAGAGGCTTAAAGACTACCATACAAAAATTCGATCCCTACATCAATGTTGATCCGGGTACTTTAAATCCGTATGAACATGGAGAATGCTATGTTACAGAAGATGGTGCTGAAACGGATCTCGACCTTGGCCATTATGAAAGATTTCTTAATATTCATACTTCACAGGCTAACAATGTGACAACAGGACGTATTTATCAAACTGTTATCAACAAAGAAAGGGAAGGAGATTATCTTGGTAAAACCGTGCAGGTGGTTCCTCACATAACCGATGAAATTAAACGCAGGATGCTGCTGCTTGGTGAGAAAAATGAATACGATGTAATTCTTACTGAAATTGGAGGAACGGTTGGTGATATTGAGAGCCTTCCTTTCATAGAGGCTGTTCGCCAGTTGCAATGGCAAATGCCTGAAGAAGATTGTATTGTTGTGCATCTTACGCTAATTCCATATCTCAAAGCAGCGAAGGAACTAAAAACAAAGCCTACTCAACACAGTGTGAAATTGATGAGTGAGAATGGAATACATCCTGATATACTTGTGTGCAGAACAGAGAGGCCACTCAACGATGAACTCAAAAGAAAAATTGCTCTTTTTTGCAACGTAAAAGAAAACGCGGTAATAGAAGCTGCAGATGCGTCAACAATTTATGAAGTACCTATAGCCATGCTGCGTGAAAAGCTTGATTTGATAGTTTTAAAAAAATTACAGATTACAAATTACAAGGAGCCTGAGCTTGGTAAGTGGAAAGAGTTTTTGGATAAGCTCAAACATCCACGCTACAAAGTTACTATAGGCCTTATCGGAAAATATATTGAATTGCAGGATGCTTACAAATCCATATTAGAGTCATTTATACATGCCGGCGCAATGAATGATTGCAAAGTGCAGGTAGTAAATGTACACAGCGAATATATTTCTGAAGAAAATGTTGCAGAAAAATTAAATGGGCTGGATGGATTGCTTGTTGCTCCCGGTTTTGGTTTTCGTGGAGTTGACGGGAAAATTATAGCCGTAAAATATGCCAGGGAGAACCATCTTCCTTTTTTTGGAATATGCCTCGGTATGCAAATGGCTGCCATAGAATTCGCACGAAATGTGCTTGGTATTAAGGATGCAAACTCTACAGAAATGCAGGAAGATACGCTCAACCCTGTAATAGATATGATGGCGGAACAGAAAAAAATCACCATGAAGGGAGGTACGATGCGCCTGGGCTCCTATCCCTGCGAGATAAAAGAAAATACACTTGCCCATAGTATTTATAATACAACCTCGATAAATGAACGCCACCGGCATCGCTGGGAATTTAATAATAAATATCTTGAAAAGTTTGAAGAAGCCGGAATGACAGCGAGCGGTATCAATCCGCAAACCGGTCTTGTTGAAATTATCGAACTATCAAATCATCCTTTTTTTATTGGCGTGCAATATCATCCTGAATTAAAAAGTACCGTTGAAAATCCACACCCGATATTCGTTCACTTTATTAAAGCAGCTAAAGATTTTGCTGATGCTGATAAAATGATAAACCAGGTTAATATGCAGGGAGAAATGAGTAGTTAATCTTCAATTAATATTCATTTTATTAATATTAACATTATACTACGATCTTGTGTTAAACCATCAACATGCAAACTTCGTCTATGACGTATATTTGCCATCGCCGGATGGCGTTCATTTTAAATAAGTATCATGATAAAAAAAATACTCCTTAGTTTTTTTCTTTTTTTAGGCTTTAATGCTTTTTCTCAATCTTCTTCTGTGGGAAAGAATGATCCTGATGCAAAAAAAATATTAGATAATGTAAGCGCTAAATTTAAAACCTATAAATCTGTAGTAGCTAAGTTTACTTTGAAAATTGAAAATTCCGAAGGCAAAGTATTAGGAACAAAATCCGGTGTTGTTAATATGAAAGGTTCTAAATATAGAATTAGTGTTTCCGGTCAGGAGATATACAGCGACGGAAATAATATATGGACGTACGACAACTCTGCAAACGAAGTGCAGATCACAAAATTTGATGGTTCTGGCAATACAATCACACCGCAAAAAATGTTCACTAACTTTTATGACAAGGATTTCTTATATAAGCTGAATGGTGAATCTAAATCGGGTAAAAGGACTATCCAGGAAATCGAATTAACTCCCGTAGATAAATCAAAAACTTTTTTTAAGGTACTTGTGGGTATTGATAAAGCCGGCCAGTCGATAGTGAGTACGAAGGTGTTTGAAAAAAATGGTAACAAGTACACTTACAATGTTGTTAGCATGAAAACAAACACCGACCTACCGGATTCACTATTCTTGTTTGATTCCAAAAAATACCCAAATGTAGAGATAGTAGATCTCAGATAAAGTTGCCCTACTTACATAATAATTAATACGCTTGATTATTCAGGCGTTTTTTTATCACCCCACCGAAAGGTTTTAATTTTTAAACCAGCAAGATCAAGAACTCTGTCCACCACGGTTGCAGCTACATCTTCAAGGCTTTTTGGTTTGCTGTAAAACGACGGTGTTGCAGGGCATATTATACCGCCTGCCATTGTAACGGTTTCCATATTTCTAATATGAACAAGATTATAAGGAGTGTCTCTTACAACACAAATAAGTTTTCGTCTTTCTTTGAGTATTACATCTGCGGCCCTGGTTATTAAATCGCCGGAAGTTCCACATGCAATTCGCCCTAAGGTCCCCATGCTGCAGGGAATAATGATCATGGTATTAAAATCTCCCGATCCGGACGCGAAAGGTGCCATAAAATCATTTTGTGAATAAGACACTGCATCATAGTTTTTATATCCTTCGTTTTCAAGTTCAGTTTGCCATACAATCTTGGCATTATCTGTGATTACGATACCAAGATGGGTCCACTGTTCACGAATTAAAAAGAGCTTATTCAATAATAATTGTGAATAAATGGAACCACTTGCGCCGGTTATTGCAACTACAATTTTATTCATTGATGAAAAAATTACACTTTAATAAAATTTTGAAACAGGATTTAGAAAATGATTTATTTTTTTATCCACACAAACTCAATATAATTCTTTTCCGTACGTTTATTACTGAATATGGCCAAAATGAAAATTTTCTTAGCTGCTTGCCTGATTATTCTTAGTTCTGCCAAAGTTAATCCAACTCACCGTGAAAAGCTTGATTGGATGGATATGAATGAACTTTCCGGTCAATTGCAAACAGATTCGAAGCCGGTTTTGATAGATTTATATACTAACTGGTGCTACTGGTGCAAGGTAATGGATAAAAAAACCTATAACAATTCGCAGGTCGTTGATTACATAAGTGATCATTTTTATCCCGTGAAGCTTAATGCCGAATCGAAAGAAATTGTTTATTGGAAAGAAAAATCATATAACTACAACAATAATTATAAAATAAATGATTTTGCATTGTATGCAACTTCCGGGCAGCTCGGGTTTCCAGCTACCATTATTATTCCGGATTCACATTCAGAGCCTATATCAATCCCTGGTTTTTTAGAGCCAAAGGAAATAGAGCCTATTTTAAAATATTTTGGTGAGGGGGCATATAAAACTCAAAATTATACGTTATATAAATCAACTTTTAAATCAACATGGTGAGAGCCATTTAAATAATAAGAAACCGCAATAGCAGTTTCAAACTCGGTTTTTCATAGGATATTGGATTATAACGGGGGTGGATTTTCATTCGGCCCCTTTTTTTAAATTTATTTACTAATTTTTCACATATGCAACTTTAAAAGAAAGTATCCCGACTATTATCTTAATGCATATCGCGAATCGGGAAATCAGATATTAAAAATTACAACTTGTGGTGGAAGCCATCTAAAATAATAAAGGAACTGCAATAGCAGTTTTAAACTCGGTTTTTCATAGGATATTGGATTATAACAGGGGTGGATTTTTATCCGGCCCCTTTTTTATTTTGAGCAATTTGATGGGCTGGAAATACTATAAGCAAAAAAGTATGATTAGAAATCATACTCAATATTTGTAGGCAAAAATTGTTAAAATACTATAAAGAAATAAATGAAGGCAACCTAATTTAAAACCATTCGTCTTTATTGCAGATTCTAGTCTTAAGATTAAATGGTTAAGATTTTTTGATTATCCCGGGCTTCTTTTTAGTTGCCCGGTTTTTATTTTTACATCTCGCCTTTTTGCCCCATGCCTGTATCGGCCATATCAGGTATATTTTCAGCCTGGTAAATACCGGCGTCAAGCTTCTTTTTTGTTTCTTCAAATGCCTTCAAAGTAATTTCAATATCCTCAATACTATGTGCAGCAGTTGGAATAAGCCTGAAAATGATCTGTCCTTTTGGAATTACGGGAAACACAACCACGGAACAAAAAATATTGTAATTCTCTCTCATATCCATCACCATGCCCGTCGCTTCCGGAAGGCCACCCTTCATAAAAACGGGCGTTACAGGGCTATTGGTAGTACCGATATCAAATCCTTTATTTCTTAGTCCTTTTTGCAGTGCATTTACATTGTCCCATAATTTTTTGCGCAGTTCCGGCATTGTTTTTAGCATTTCCATTCTCTTCAGCATTCCCTCTACAATTATTAACGGAAGACTTTTTGCAAAAATCTGTGAGCGCACATTATATCTCAGGTACGTCATAATATCTTTCGGGCCACTTATAAATGCGCCAATACTACCCATACTTTTTACAAAAGTGCTAAAGTAAAGATCTACATCCTTTTGACAATCCTGCTCTTCATCTGCCCCTGCCCCGGTAGGTCCCATAGAGCCGAAGCCGTGAGCATCATCAATAAGTATCCGGAAATTATATTTTTTCTTTAGTGCAACAATTTCCTTTATTTTCCCCTGGTTGCCACTCATTCCAAACACACCCTCCGTAATTAATAATATTCCACCACCATTTTTTTCCGCCATTTTTTCTGCACGCTGTAACTGCTTTTCGCAATCTTCTACATCATTATGTTTGTATTTATAACTAAAGCCAATATGTAATCTTACACCATCTACAAGGCAAGCATGTGCTTCTCCATCATACACAATTACATCACGGCGGTTCGCCAGGGCATCAATGCAACTCATGATTCCCTGGTATCCAAAATTCAACAACATAGCATCTTCGCGGCTAACAAAATCAGCAATTATTTTTTCCAGGTCTTCATGCATCGTAGAGTTTCCACTCATCATACGTGCGCCCATTGGGTTCCCCATGCCCCATTTTGCAGCAGCTTCGGCATCCACCTTTCTTGTTTCAGGATGGTTTACAAGGCCAAGATAATTATTAAGGCTCCATACAATTTTTTCTTTACCCCGGAATAGCATTCTACTCCCCAATTCGCCCTCAAGTTTAGGAAATGCAAAATATCCATGTGCCCGCTCTACATGTTGTCCGAGTGGGCCGCCGTCTTTTCTAAGTTTTTCGAAAACATCTGTCATTAAATAATCTTTTTAGTAAGAA
>JBDTMP010000192.1:0-7020 GCA_039934215.1 Ginsengibacter sp. | reverse complement strand
TTGCATCGGCTTTCGATACAACAGGTGGTGCATCTACATCCTGGGGAAGCTGGCGTGCGGCCTGCGACACCTTATCACGTACATCGTTAGCCGCAGCTTCAAGGTCAATGCCCAGGTCAAATTCTACGTTAATATTGCTACTGCCTTCGTTGCTTGATGAAGTGATATTTTTTACGCCCGCAATCCCATTCACTGCTTTTTCGATCGGCTCAGTTATTTGCGATTCTATAATATCGGAGTTGGCGCCCGAGTAAGAAGTGCGGACAGAAATATTTGGAGGGTCAATTGCGGGATAGTCTCTTACGCCGAGAAATTTAAATCCGATTATGCCAAACAAAACGATCACCAGGTTCATAACAATGGCAAACACGGGACGGCGTAAACTTGTATGCGAAATATTCACTTGCTCTCCTGCTTTTTTAAAGATGAAAGACTTATTTTACTCCCGGGTTTAATAGACAATAAACCTGTGGTAATTATGGTATCACCTGCAGCAAGGCCTTTCAATATTTCAACTCTTGCTGAGTCTCTTTCCCCGGTTACGACTATATTGAAATCTGCAACTCCATTCCGGTAAACAATTACTTTTTTATCCCTTGCTCCGGGAATAATAGCTTGTGTCGGTACCATTATAGCATTATTATTATCACCCATATTAAAATTTACACTTGCGAAAGAACCTGCCGTTATATTCTTATCGGTATTTTCAACAAGGGCGTGCACTTTCAGGCTTCTGTTTTCTGCCGTAATTCCTGATTCTGTTGCCACGATTTTAGCATTGTATTTTTTGGATGACGATTCTGTGCTAAATGAAATATAATTACCCGTTTTTATTTTAGATGTATATTTTTCGGGCACTGAAAATTCAAGCTTTAATTTATTTATTTGCCGTATGGTTGTAACAATAGTCGCCGGCGTTACGTACGCACCTATACTTATATTTTTAAAACCGATTTTACCATCAAAAGGCGCTCTTATTATTGTCTTATCAATTGAGGCATTAAGTACCTGCATATCTGCCTGTATGGTACTTACGTTAAGAAGGCTTAGATCATAATCCTGCTGGCTGATGCCGCCAATCTTTAAGAGATCGCTTTGACGCTCCTGCGTTTTTTTTGCAATCTCTAATTGTACTTTCAATTTATGAAGCTGCGCCTGCAAATCACCATCGAAAAGCCTGGCCAGTAAAGTGCCGCGCCTTATAAGGCTGCCTTCTTTGATGGAAAGCATAACTACTTTTCCTGCTACTTCAGGGTGAATTTCAGTTTCTTCAAAGGGTAATAAAGTTCCCGCAACATCTATACTTGAATTTAAAACAGAAGATTGTACAAGGTATCCTTCAACAGATAGCGCAGCAGTCGCCTGTGGTTTTTTTTCAGTTTTACCTGATGGAGACGGGTCTTTTGAACTGCTTCCACACGAAGATGCATACACTAAAAAAATAATCCCTGCAAGAACTTTCCAGTACTTCGATTTCATTATGCTGATTTCCTGATGATTAAGACTTTTTAATAAGACGGTAATATTTTTAAAAACCTTCGAAAGAAATTAATCGCTTGTAACTTTCAAGAGTGCTTTTATTTTATTCGAAGTATGTATCAATTCCTGGCGTTCATTACTAAGAATGGTAACATGCCCCATTTTTCTTCCGGGCCTTGTTTCCTTTTTACCATAAATATGAACAAACACATTATCAATTTCCAAAACTTTTTCGAGGCCGTCATATTTTACTTTGCCCGAAAAATTTTCTTCACCTATAAGATTTACAATCGCACCGTGTATTATGTGGTCCGTATTTCCCAAAGGGTATCCAAGCATAATACGCCAAAGCATGTCAAACTGGGAACTATAATTTGCTTCAATGGTATGGTGCCCGCTGTTGTGAACTCTTGGAGCAACTTCATTCACCAGTAAATTGTTAGCCATATCCAGGAACATCTCCACCGCAAAGATACCTGCACTCTTAAAATTCTTTACAACCGTTAATGCTATCGCTTCAGCCTTCCATAATATTTGCTTGTCGAGCTGGGCGGGGCTCAACTGGTATTCCAGTAAATTGAAATCTTTATTAAAGATCATTTCGACAGGCGGATAAATAGCAACATCGCCTGCTTCATTCATGGCTATGATCAAAGAAATTTCTTTTTTTATATAAACCTCTTTTTCAAGTATTGCAGGCTCATTAAAGCCATTGGAAATATTTTCTTTAGATTTTAAAATAACAACGCCTCTTCCGTCATAGCCTCCCATTGCCAATTTATGCACTGCCGGTAAAAAAGAGATGTGATCTCTTAATTCATCCTGGTTTTGAGTTACAATAAAATCGGCGGTGGGTACTTTTTGTTCAACGTAAAATTGTTTTTGAAGAATTTTATTTTTTACGATTGACAGTGCAGATGGGCGTGGAAAAATTTTTACACCTTCTTCTTCAAGTTTCAAAAGTGCATCTACATTTACTGACTCAATTTCAATGGTGATGGTATCGAGGTCTTTGCCAAAATTATAAACATCATCAAAATTGGTGATGTCGCCTTTAGTAAAATGATTGCAAAGACTTGCCGCGGGGCATTCTGTGTCATTCTCCAGCACAAACGTTTCTACAGGATAATTGGCTCCTGCCTGTAGCAACATTTTTCCCAATTGTCCACCTCCAAGAATACCTGCTTTTTGCATTGAAATTTTTCTGCAAGATAATGTTCCCATCTGTAGAAATAATAAAAGCCTTCTATAGAAACCGGCGAAAAATGATTTCTAATAATTATTATTGAAGGGAAAGTTACATTCGAATCCGCGTTGCGAAAAGACTTTTTTTCCTGGCAGCCTTCCATCTATCACTTAAAGATTCTTATTGATATTGTAAAATTTTTAAAATAAAAAAAACCGGTATAGAAGCCGGTTTTAATATAGAGTATGGTAAAATCTATTTTGAGAATGTATAAGTTATGTAACCCGTGTTTCCGTTACCAAGATCTATTGGGGAGCGTGCGACAAAACTATTGGATGAAATTTCCATTAATTGCAGTCGATATCCTTCCTCAACATTTTTAGGCTTCATACCATTTAATTTTTTGAATTGAAATTGTGCATTTTCTCCTTTACCATTAATGCTCCAGTAGATATCTTCCTTCGTTCCGTTTGATAATGTGAAAGACCCTTTTCCATTTTTAATAAGATTCCACGTACTGCCCTGGAAATCCTGGTAAGGCCCCTGGTCAAAAACATCTGTTACTTTGAAAGTAGAAGGTACATCCACAGCAATATTTGAAATGGTCCAGGTTCCATCAAGGTTACCATTAGTAGCTTTCAGGCCGCTTGCATTTTTAGTGGATGAGCAACTTGTAATAAAAAATACCGCTGAAATAATTATTAAACTATTGATCACTTTTTTCATAACAAATAGAATTGTTTGTTGTGCTTATAACATAAATCCTGCCAAAACGCGCCATTCCCATATCCTTGTCCCGGCGTACTTTACTTACTATGGCCGTTTGCGGGAGGAAAGGCCGCCAGGTTTTGTAGTGGATAAAAGGGGAATCGACCACTTTCCTCCGGACAATTATACTTGATCAATTCCCCTTCAGGGTTTAGGGGTTATTTTTTTATCTTTGATTAAAACAATTGCATGGAAAATACGAATGTAAAAACTTTAAAAACAGGTAAAACGCAGACGGATTTTTTACCGCTGCATGGAACGGATTATGTGGAATTTTATGTGGGCAATGCAAAGCAGGCTGCCCACTATTACAAGACAGCTTTTGGCTTCCAATCGCTTGCCTACGCCGGGCCGGAGACAGGTATAAAAGATAAAACGAGCTATGTTGTAAGACAAAATAAACTCACGTTTGTATTGACGACACCGCTCACAACCGGTAATGCGATTGCCGATCATATTTATAAACATGGAGACGGTGTGAAGATTCTGGCACTTAAAGTAGATGATGCAATTTCAGCATGGGAGGAAACTACAAACAGGGGCGCAAAGAGTTATATGAAGCCGCTAACGATGAAAGATGATAATGGTGAATTGATCATGAGCGGCATTCATACTTACGGCGAAACCATTCATTTATTTATCGAAAGGAAAAATTATTCAGGCGTTTTTATGCCGGGCTTTCGTAAATGGGATAGCGTTTACAATCCAACAGAAACCGGGCTATTGTATGTAGATCATTGTGTTGGGAATGTAGGCTGGAACCAAATGAATAAGTGGGTAAATTTTTACGAAAAGGTAATGGGATTTAAAAATATTTTAAGCTTCGACGACAAAGATATATCTACAGAATATTCCGCTTTGATGAGTAAGGTAATGAGTAACGGCAATGGGTACGTGAAATTTCCCATAAACGAGCCGGCTGAAGGAAAGAAAAAAAGCCAGGTAGAAGAATATCTTGAGTTTTATGATGGTGAAGGTTGCCAGCATATAGCTCTTGCGACAAATAATATTATTGAAACCGTAACTGAGCTTCAGCAACGTGGTGTAGAATTTTTGAAAATACCATCCAGTTATTATGCGTCTATTTTAGATAGGGTAGGGCACATAGATGAAGACCTGGAGCCATTAAGTAAACTGGGAATTTTAATTGATAAAGATGAGGAAGGATATCTTTTACAAATATTCAGCAAACCTGTTGAAGACAGGCCCACATTGTTTTTTGAAATTATCCAGCGAAAAGGAGCGAGGAGTTTTGGTAAGGGAAATTTTAAAGCGCTTTTCGAAGCGATTGAAAGGGAACAGGACCAAAGAGGGAATTTGTAGCCCTTCAACCCTTCCCAATAATCCGGACAGGCTCTCCCGGAAAAAGAGTTAGTTTCTAAAATTATACGTTAAGATATTTTTCGGACAAATTTTTTTTCAATAAAAAAATTATTTTTACGTTACATTGTAACAACCGCGACTAATGCAGAGCAACATGTTTAGAATTTTTATAGGATTATTTTTGTTGTCAATTTCACCGACGCTTCTGCGGGCACAATATTCCTTTGTTGACGAGCAAAAGGCATCATTTAAAATTGCGGGTGTTTTTAATAACAAAGAACAGGTATTACAAAAAGAGTTTGAAGCAAAAGGTTTGCAATGGCCCGCGAAATTTGTTTACATACGCAGCTTTAAGTACGATTCTCAACTTGAGGTATGGGTAAAAAATAATGCAAAAGATAAGTATAAGCTTTTTAAAACTTATAAAGTTTGTATGCAAAGTGGCACAATGGGTCCCAAGAGATTACAGGGCGACTACCAGGTTCCTGAAGGATTTTATTACATCAATGAATTTAATCCGCGAAGCGCATACCATCTTTCGTTAGGGTTAAATTATCCCAATGCTTCAGACAGGATACTTAGCGATTCCCTTCGTCCCGGTGGCGCTATTTATATTCATGGCAGTTGTGTTTCAGTTGGCTGCATACCCGTTACAGATGATGAAATAGAAGAGCTATACATTTTAAGCAGCTATGCAAAATCGAATGGCGAAGATTTTATACCAGTTCATATTTACCCTTTCAGGTATAATCAAAGAAGATCAATTGAATATTTTAAAACAATCGCTAAAAACAATCCTTCTCTTCAAAAATTTGCGATGGAACTAAAAAAGGCTTTCGATAAGTTTGAAGAAACAAAACAATTGCCACTAATACTGATTGATCGTAAAGGCGATTATGTTATTGATTAATTTCCCTCATTAAAAGTTGTACCGTTTCCCTTGTTTTTTGCTCAAGAACGATCACTTTATTTTTAGATAATTTTTTAATAAACTCTGCTGTATAGTGTCTTATTGTAAGGAGGGTGAGATTTTTTTCGAGAAGCACATCAAAAAACTCTTCACATCGTAAGGCGGCGGCGTCAATTTTTTCGGGTATGTCATCAGCACAAATAAAAAGAGTGATCGCTGCATTTTGAGTAAGGGTGGGTTTTATTTTCACCTGATCCAGTATTTGATTTAATTTATTCACCGGTTCGCCTTCTACAAAAGAAAAATCTTTTGATTGCAGGGTCATTAATACCTGGCTGTGCTTATAAACGATTACGGGGGGTAATTCGTGGCTGTTCTTTTCTGATATAACTGTACCGGGTAGCTGTGAATCCAAAAAACATTTTACCAGCAATGGAATTTTTTTATTCTGCAACGGCTTGATTGTTTTCGGATGAATTACCTGTGCGCCGTAATAGGCCATTTCAATCACTTCTTTATAGCTTAACGATGGGAGTGTTACTGCTTCTTTAAAATCTTTTGGATCTGCGTTCATCACACCCTGCACATCCTTCCAGATGCATACACTTTCTGCATTGAGCACATTTGCAAAAACAGCGGCAGTGTAATCACTTCCTTCCCTGCCAAGCGTTGTACTTTCATTTTCATCTGTACTGCCGATAAAGCCCTGTGTAATTACAATATTGCAGTCGTTAAATAAGGGTAAAACTTTTTCGTTTATTTGTTTTTCAGTAAACGGCCAATCAACCACAGCATCCCTGAAGTTATCATCCGTTCTCAGCACGTCTCTTACATCAATCCATTTATTGTTGATTTTTTCTTCACTCAAATAAAATGATAAAATAGTTGTCGACATCAGTTCGCCAGTGCATACAATTTGGTCATAATAATAGTTGTAGTCTTTTACAGGCTTATCATGAAGCAGCCATTCAACTTCGGTGAAAATATTGAGGAGTTCATTCGTAGCTTTTTCCCACTGTTGCGTAACCGTATATTTAAGTGTTGTTAAATGATTTTGTTTTATTTTTTCAAAAAGGTTTAAGGCATCTTCTTTTTTTCCTGCGTAAAAAGCTTCAGCTACTTTTTCAAGGGCATTGGTCATTTTCCCCATCGCAGAAATTACAACAAGAATATTTTCGTTTTTATAAGTCTCCAAAATCCTTGCGATATTTTGAATACGTTCTAAACTATTTATACTGGCGCCCCCGAATTTAAACACCTTCATTTTTCGATTTCTTTAGTAGCCCGCAAAGTAAAATCAATTATCAAATTATATTTATATTTTTTAAAGTGAATTATTAAAATATAACAGCCT
>JBDTMP010000191.1:0-17219 GCA_039934215.1 Ginsengibacter sp. | reverse complement strand
TTTCCAATCCTGTTTGTTTCGCATGTAAGGTAAAATCCATTTTCATAATCCCATTTTTTTGCAATGTCTATTGTGTAATTTTTCATGATTGCTATTATTTTAAATAAAAGTCATTAGACATTTATCAGGTAAAAAGAAAAATAAATGAATCTAATTTTGATGAGTTATTGTGTTCATCCTTTGAATATTCCTTCCGTTTCATCCTACTTTTATATTCATCCAAATATTTTTTATTCGAATAATCACTTCCCATTTGCTAGTGGTGGAACCGGAACTTCTTCAAATATAGTGGCATCAGTTTTAGCGAATAGGAAGTTTTACAGTTAGTATAATTCTTTTTTCTCAGCGCTATTTGGATAACTAATTAGAACTGCCCGATATTTTCCTTTAAAAACAAAAAGGCTACCAGCGGCAGCCCCAATTACTTTATACCTTGATATAGCGGCTTTAATATCATTCATGCTACCTGCACCACCTAAAACTGTTATGGGTACTTCTGTTAGATCCCGAACTAAATCTATCAATTCAAAATCATACCCTTCCATTTTCCCGTCCCGATCAATGGAGTTAATCACAATTTCTCCAACACCTATTTTATCTAAGCGTTGCACAAATTCTTTCAACTTGATCCCTGTGGCTTTTTTACCATTATGTATAAAAATTTCATAGTTGCTCAAAAAGCTTTTCTTCTTTACATCTAAAATCACCACTACACTTTGAATCCCTACTGCCTGGCCAATTTGTGATATAATATCAAAATTTTCAATAGCAGCAGAACTTAGCGCAACTTTTTCGGCACCAAGACTAATGATCTTTTTTGCTTCCTCAACACAAGTTACACCACCACCATAACAGAAAGGCATCCGACATTCAACGGCAAGATTTCGTATTAATTCAAAATCGGGACCTCTTCCCTCCACGGTGGCATCAATATCCAATACAATCAATTCATCCACCTCTTTTTCATTAAATATTTTAACTGCATTAATTGGATCTCCCACGTATTTAGGATCTTTGAAACCAACCGTTTTTACCAACCCTTTTTTATGAACGAGTAAACAAGGAGTTATCCTGGATCTGAGCATTAGATATTAGCAAAGTTTTTTAAAAGGTTTACACCATTTTGATGGCTTTTTTCAGGGTGAAATTGTGCACCATATATATTTTTATGGTTAACAGATGACGCGAAATTTCGACCATAAAAGGTAGTTGACATTATATCGTCCTGGTTGTCACATTCTAAGTAATAACTATGTAGAAAATAAAAACCCTGTTCTCCATCAATATCCTTGAAAAGATCATTTGCTCTTGCAACTTTTACAGAGTTCCAGCCAAGATGAGGAATTTTTGGTTTGGCTGTTAATAGATTTATGTCAATTTTTTTTACTTCTCCCTTTATCCACCCTAGTCCTGGTAAGCTACCTTCCTCACTGCTTTTAGCAAGTATTTGCATCCCCACACAAATGCCTAACACAGGAATATTATTAACGAGCACTTGCTGGTCTAATACTGCCCTAAACCCGGATTCATCCAGCATGGAAATAGTTTCATCAAAAGCTCCGACTCCTGGTAAAATAATTTTCTGGGAACCTTTTACCTCATCCGGACAATCGGCAATTTTAAAAGGAATTTTAAGTCGTTCATAAATATTGCCTATTGCTCTTATATTTCCCGAGCCATAATTTATAATTGTAATCATCTCTTTATGGATCTTTCTACACCTAAATATTTAAGCACTTTCGCTCCCGTTTTAAACATAGAAACCTGGTTATTATAATCGGTGTAAAATTTCTTTTCCATATTAAAATATTCCCTAAGTTTTTCAGGGGTAATTCCTAATTTAGTTGCAATATAATTGAACTCGTCCTTGATGGTTTCAGGATTATAAGCAGGCTTTTTTAATTTTTCAAGTGCTTCATCTCTGGACATTTGCTTCGTAAGTATCAGGCTGGAATACTGAACTCTTCGTGTATCAAATCCAAAACGCTCGGGTAGCCAATAAGCTTCATAGAATTTTGTAAACCTCGATTCAAAATGCTTTTGAGGGTATGGCTTCCATCCATAAGTTTCCGCAAGCAGTTTTAAAGCCCTCTCTTTTATATAAGGCATGAAGTTTAACGGTTTAACTACTTGTACTCCTTTGATATAACGTAAATAAAATTTATGTCTGAAAATCGGGCTGAAAGGATAAGTCTCCATTTTGATAGTTCCAAACTGCTTTTTTATGTCCCTTATTTGTGCCATATCTGTACCGTAATAAAGCCAATCCATAGGATTACGCACACATTCAGTGGAGATATTGCCACCATTCAAAATGTATTTGATCTTATACTTGTCTGCAAAATTGTAAAGAGTAGCTATAAAGGCATGATCCTGGGGTATGTCAATGTGAGGTACTCCTGATTTAAAAAAAGCTAATTGAAAATCTTTCATCTCCTCCCAGTTAATTACCTCTGTATACAAGTCTAAGCCAAGCTTTTCCACCATTACCTGGATATTGTGAACCGCTAGTTCCGAATTCCAACCACCATCAACATGAAATACTAATGGCCTTAGGCCCAATTCTTTTACCGCCAAATGTAATAGATAAGAACTGTCAACGCCACCACTCATTCCGAGAATACAATCAAAGTCTTTCCCCTGTCCTTCTGTTTTTATTTTTTCTACATATGCTTCCAATTCCAATCTTCCTTTCTCATCGGTACGCCAGTTTGGAAGTACATTTTTATAAAAATCAATGCAATGATCACAAACTCCATTCTCATCAAACTTTATTTTTGAATCTGATGTATCCATGACACAGTTCGTGCAAATAATACTAACCATCTATTTTTTTATTGAATTAGTTAAAAAGGTTTTTATAAAATTAATCCATGACCTTCTTCAAAAAGTTATCGACATCATCATAATCATTGGTAATTATGAAAGTTTTTTCATTAATATTTTCAAAATTATTTTTTAGCTTTTCTATTTCATTTATATTAAGTTTCGATAATTCCTGTACGCAAGTTTCTATATCTCCAAGATCAATAGTTATACCTATATTATATTCTTTTGCTCTAAATGAGTCTTTGGTACCTTCCTGAGTTATCATTGGCGTATTAAAATAGCCTGCCTCATAAAATCTATTGGTTCTTGCCCAATTCATATTGCCTAAACCTGACTCACCATAGGGATAACAAATCCATGCTAAATCTATTTCATTATACATTTCTTTTAAATGAATTGGAGAAATGAATTCGCCCGGAAAATAAATATTACCTACTTTGTCGAATTCATGTGCATAATTTTTAAGACCTGGAGATAAAATTCCTCTGATAATAATTACAAATTTCCTGTTTGTTCTTGCCAGTCCTAACAAAATCTTAATTGATCTTTCACATCTTAAAATACCAAAATAGCCAATTGTAATTACATCGCTGGGTGTCTCTATTTTTTTTAAAGGATAAATGTTTTTTAAGGATTGATTATAGAGGTGTATTTTATTTTCTATTAATTTATAATTGACTTTAAAATGTCTCAATTTGTTTTTATAATATTCTTCTACAAAGGCTTCTGATGTTACTACTAATAACAATGCTCTTTCAGTAAAAAGTGCATCAATAAAAGAAAATAATTGGTTGATAGGATTGGGGGTTGTAAGAATTTCCCTTATATCCGAAATTTGGTATATAAATTTAGGTTTTCGAAAAGTAATTATACAGGCTACATTATACAGAAATAAATTGTCAGAACCTTGTATGTAAAATACGTTGTTTTTTATATTGAGTTTACAAAGTAAAAAAACGGCTTTTAAATAGATAAATACCCTGCTTAGGTAATTTCTATTTTTCAAATTACCTAAGTTATTGAATTGTAAACCGAAATCATAGATTACATTATTTCTGGTAAAGGCATAGATGTCAATGTTATTAAAAACGGCCGTATAATGCTTTAATCTGTTCATTTCATGAGGATCACCCCAGGACTGAACAATAAAAATTAACCTTCCATTCATACTCTATATGTTTTAATTGCAAATGCAGTCCTGACATATATTTTCAAATCTTTTAAGCATTATATCTTTAGAAAAATTATTAATGATATACGAATACCCATTTTCTTTTTTTTGCTTCCGGATTTCTTGCTCCAGAATACATTTATCTATTGCCAGCGCAATAGACTCAGGGTTATCAGGTTCACAAACGAATCCATTGTTACCATAATCCATCACTTCTGGTATTCCACCAACATTTGTATAAACGACCGGAATTTTTTGAGCGAGTGCTTCTATATTTGCTACTCCTAATGCTTCCTGTGATGATGGTGTACAAAAAATATGATTCGTTTTTAATTCATAGAAAACTCTTTCCTGGCTTATTTTACCTAAAAACCGGGGCTCCACGTTTTTTTTTTCAACATCAAATTTTATTTTAGATCGAATTTCTTCTTCGCTTGTGCCCCCTATTGAGAGGATAAAATTGTAAGTCAACAGTGATAGTGCTTCTACCAAATACTTTAATCCACCAATTTGAAAATTGGATTTGAGGAACAGGATTTTAATAGGGTCATCAACATTGATTTTTTCTAAATTTAAATTTCCCGGATATATGTTTACTGCTTTCCTGAGAATTGTTATTTGAGAATTGGAGACATGGTAGTAATCTACAATAACACTCTTTAAATAATTTGAATTTGAAATTATCCTTTTATAATATTTAAATGAAAGCTTTTCAAATTTTTGGAATATTTTATGCCTGATATACTTATATGAAATTCCATAATTCTTTAAGGTACATTTAACAGAAGTATAGTCATTTATCATACCTACATGTACAATATTTTTATTTCTTTTTGCTGACATATAGCCTTCTATAGCATTATTAAACCAGACAATATCGAAATTCTGAACTATGCTCAACTCTTTTACTTTTTTTGAAACTTCATACATCCTGTAAAAAAAACTTATGGGTTTCAGGAATGGAGGGTCAGTGTATCTTAGCTTGAAAACTTTCTTATTTTCTATGTTAATGTCAGGAGTTAGAATATATAAATCAACTATCTCACCTTGATTCACTAAAGGCAAAATTTGCGAAAATTTTCCAGGGCCCGTATCAATATTTTCATATACTGCGGTTACAAATAATACTTTAATTTTTTTACTCATTATCAAGTCAACAAATTCTGTAAATTATTATAACTTCAGGCATTATTTTTAAAAAAATTATTTTAAATACGTACATACCAAAGCCCAGAAAAAAGCTTCCCCCTGAAATGAACCAATTAGATAATTTGGTTCAAGCATCGAAACGAAAATGGAACTAAAAAATAAAGCTCTGAATAATACCCGGTGATTATCACCATTATAATATCTGTTGGTTTTATCGATTACAGCGTTATACAGAGAAACAAACAAAAAAATCATTGGAGCAACAAAAATTAAACCGCCGTCGACTAATCTCTTAAACAATGTATTATGGATATCAGGGCCTTCGGTTTCATAAGTAATAGAACTAAATCCATTCCCAATCAGAGGTGATTTCTCAAACAATTTCCAACCAATCCTGTAAACACCAACCCTGCCTGAAGAAATTTTATCCAAACTGCTTCCCCCCTCTTTATTTTCGATCTGATTTTCAGAAGCTCTGAAATATTCTTCTATTGTGACGGCACCTAATGAATTATACACAAAAAATATTACCATGGTTAGGATCAAAATATTTTGAATCTTAAACCGTGTGAAAAACAAAAAAGTAAAAAGTGAGGCGATTAGTCCGGCTCTACCCCCGGAAAGAATCTGACTACTGACAATACCTATTATCGCCAATAATGAAGGAATTTTTACTTTTTTTTCTCCGCTGAAAAAATAAAAGTAAAATAATATTGGAACGTATAAAAAGATACTATTGCTCCACCCGGTCCTATATCCTCCAAAAGCAGATTTTGAAAAGGGATCGTCTAAAGGAGCAGGTCCATTAATTGTTATTCCGGTTACGGCAGAGACTAAACTTAACAAACAAATAAAACCAATAAAAACAGCAACTTTATAAAAAACCCTGAATAGCTCATCTTTAGTAAGATTAGATTGAATAATTACATAGCTCATTAAAAACAGAAAAGAAATATCAATGATATTAGTGATAATAGCCGTTTTGGACTGCAATATGGCCGGAACCTGACATAAAAAAACTAAACCAAAAAATGATAATGAAAAGAAATAACTTACTTTTCTGTGATCCGACTGCTTAAAAATACAAGCGAAAAGTAAAATTGAAAACAAAATATACTTGAGAAGATTTAATACTTCTATTGGTAAAAATGGAAGCCAATTTATGGGAGCCAAGCATAAATAGCATAAGAGAATAGTTGAGAAAAACTTCTTATTCATTACTTTCGATCAAACTTTTGATTTTTGTAATTACTCTTTTTCTAACGAAACAAAGTATTTGAAAAAGATGATTACCCGCCTAAAATTTAATCATAAAAGACTTTACCTTAAATAGTACAAGTTTTTTAATGGCTTCTAAAGATTTACCGATCATGAGCAATTTCTGCCCGCGTTCTGCAAAGAACTTGATCAAATCAAAGTTTTGTTTATAAATTTTTGTAACCAGAGGTCAATGCGGATATTATTCTTTCTACCGCTTTACCATCGCCATAAGGATTATGCGACTTTGTCATTTTGATATACTCATCTTTTTTGCTCAAAAGGTTTTCGATACCCTGAGTAATTTTATCAAAATCGGCACCCACAAGTTTTGCAGTACCTGCATCCACCGCTTCACGACGTTCAGTTTTGTCACGCATTACCAAAACAGGTCTCCCTAAAGTGGGTGCTTCTTCCTGTATACCGCCGGAATCAGTTAGAATAAAATAAGATTTTTTCATTGCATATACAAAATCCGGATAATTTAATGGATGCATCAAATGAATATTTTCAATTCCCTTCAATATTTTTTTGACAGGTCTTTGTACATTAGGATTTAGATGTACCGGATATACTATTTCAACCTCTGGATGTTTTTGCGCAATTTGTTGTAAAGCTTTACAGATATGAATAAAGCCATCACCAAAGTTTTCTCTTCTATGGCCGGTTACTAAAATTATTCTTTTATGTTCTTTAAAAATATTCCTGATCCGGCCATCTGTTACATCATCACTAAAAGAATTCACTCTATTTTTTGCAAATAAAAGAGAATCAATTACCGTATTTCCTGTAACTATTATTTTTTCTGAACTTATACCTTCTAATAATAAATTCTGCTTATTTATTTCAGTAGCAGAAAAATTGATATCGGCCAATTTGCTGATCAGTAATCTATTTGCCTCTTCAGGAAAAGGCGATTTTATATTTCCCGTTCTTAATCCTGCTTCTACGTGTCCAACCTTTATTCCTGCATAAAAAGCAGCCAAACCAGCAGCCATACAGGTTGTAGTATCTCCATGTACCAGTACAAAATCGGGTCTGTAGACTTTAAGTACTTCTCGTAAACCCTTTAATACTTCGCAGGTAATATCTGTAAGGTCCTGCCCCCCTTTCATAATATCCAGATCAAAATCAGGTTTTATTTCAAAAAAATCTAAAACCTGGTCGAGCAGTTGGCGATGTTGTGCTGTAACACATACCTTATGCTCGATTCCTTCAGTTTCGGATAGTTTTCGGCATAATATTGCCATTTTAATTGCTTCTGGTCTCGTGCCAAATATTGTTAGAATTTTTTTCATTGACTTATAATTTTCTCCCAGAGCTTCTCTACCTGATTTTCATAATTACCATTCTGATCAAAAAAAAGTTTTGCCTGTACCTTTCCATGGTCCAAATTATTACTATTAAAAATTTCCAAAATTGCGTTCGCAATTTCTTTTGACGATTCCGGATTAACAGTTATTATTCCATACTTAAATATGGAACTTAATGATTTAAAAGCCGGAAAATCGGGAAGAATAATTGGTACAGAAAACTTTGTAAATTCAAATAACCTGTTAGGTGCTGCGTAGATTTGATTCAAGGTAGATGGCCTATATAACCCTATGCCAACGTCTGCATATTTAATATAATTCAAATGATGCGGAGGCAGCTGAGGTTCAATAATCAGAACTTTGGAAGAAATGTTCAATGTACTAATCCTATCTCTTAATAATCCTAAAATACTATTATCAGTTGATGGCATTGGCATAATTACCAAAGCAATGGCGTCAGGCAATAATGTCATCGCTTCCAATAGTTCATTCAGACAACGTTTCTCAAAATTTATAAGCCCTTGATACAATATAATTTTTCTTCCTTCTTTTTTTATTGAATTAAGCTCATCGGGGATTTTATCGAACTCAACGAAAGGCAAAAAAGGTATATTAGGTAATAACAGAGGTTTTTTTGGAAGCTTACCCAAAAAATAGGTTATCCAGAGTCGGTTCTCTTCAGGTATAACGCAAAAATCAGCTTTCTTACAATATTGTAATTTCTCAAACTCAAGTTCATGAAAATGATATATTATTTTTCCCTTGAACCCAAAAACCCTAGCCACATGATCAATAAACTTATAATCCCATGTACCTAACCAGATGTAGTCAAAGTTCTTTGCATTTTTATATAAATAGTAATACATAAATCCATAAGCCCTGAGTTTTGCTTTAATTCTTAAAAATAAATTTTTGGGATATTTTGTTTGTGAAATTGGAATTACTTCAATTTCTTTTTGATAGGATTCCTTATTTAAATCATAAGAGATTACGGTAACGTTGGCAAACTTAAAACTCAAGCAGTTAATTAAATTAATAACAGGGGGCAGTACCTGCAAATTTCCAATTGAAGGGAAAAGAACCTTTGGCAAATAAGGTAGATTATGTGGCATTAGATGTAAGAAATAATCTTTTCAGGGTTAAACGTAATCGGTTATGCCAACAAGATTTTGCTTTTGTGTATTACTTTCAAAAAAATATAATTCTTGATTGCAATTAAGGGTTCAACCTGCTATTAAGGAATAAAATTTGCAGATTTTAAATTAGTACCATCTTAAGAATAGAATGGTAAACTTTACAATTCAGTAGAAAAAAATTCTTTCCTTTTTAAAATTTCATTGTCTGGTAAGTCCCACCACTTCATTTCCATTAATGTATCGATAATATTCGTATCATTAAAACGTGATTTGATATAGCGTGCAGGGACACCCGCTACTATAGAGTATGGATCAACATTTTTAGTAACAACAGAACCCGCACCTATAACAGCTCCATTCCCAATAGTGACCCCGCTAAGAACAATAACATGTGCTCCTAACCATACATCGTTTCCAATAGAAATCGAGCCTTTTTTTCCTGAATTATTTTTAAATATTGCTGAATAGATTCCTGAAGAAATTTGGTACGTAGATGGGAATTTCAAATTATGATTTCCACTTATTATATATACAAAGCCAGCAATAGAACAAAATGCACCAATAGTTATTGGAGCCCCATTGGCTGCGGCAATAACAGAATATCCGTTTATAAATGTTCCTTTGCCTATTTTAATATTTCCCCGTAAAGAAACACCTTTACTAACAATAACATTTTCTGCAAGATGGACTTCATTTTGTATCAAGCTTTCACCAGAAATAATGCAGGATGGAAATTTTCTCTGGATTTTTTGCAATCTTTTCCATTCAGCGTAGTGGAACCGACTGGATTTTAAAAGATATATAAAATAAGGTACAATCAAGTTACATTCAGTTTAGATTAGTTTTGGCTATTTATAAATATATAAGTTAATATAAATTAAGGCGTTTTTTAACTTCATAAATTCTGATAAAATCCAGTTTTTATAGTTTGAGGATCGAACTTATCTAGACTTTGCTTAAAGTGTTTTTTTACAATTAAAGAAATATTACATGTTATTTATTAGGCTTAAATCTTACTCCCATTAAGTTTAAATAAGATTGGCTTTACAAAAAAAAGAAGTTTGTAGTATAATTCTTTATGACGGAAATATAATAATAAGAATCCCATAAAAAAAGCAATACACAATTTTAATATAATGTGTAAAAAAAGATGGTTTCCCGATTTTAAAAAATAATTTAATGCAAAAGAAAATGCTATAAAAAATAAGGTAGAAAGACTTAATGAAACTAATCTTTTAGAATTAAAAGTTTTAACAATCAATATCCCAGATTTTTTGGCAACCCACACAGAACCTGTTGCCATAAATATATAACCTATGATTGTCATTAATGACAATCCAAACCAGCCTAATGGGGTAATGATGAAATAAGCAAGTATTGCATTTACTATTTGCACCCCAATCCAAAAGTGATAAAGCTCTTTTCCTCTGTTTAAACTTACCACAACTTTTCTATAAATGCTTCCGACGCCGGTAATTGTAAATCCGATAAAATTAATGATCAGCATCCAATAACCTATTCCTAAAAAATAGTCGCTTACGGTTTTTGATTTCCATAAAACATCTATAATTTCTCTTCCTAAAAGAACCACAAAACAAGTAAAAATAAATCCTAACATAAATGAATACAAAACCGGATCTTTCATTTTACTTTCTAATTCTTTTTTTCCTGACGCAACATGTTCAGAAAAATGGGAAAAGAATACTGTAGAAAGAGGTGCCAATAAAATTCCGCTTGCCTTAATGCTTATTTGCTGAACATAATTGAATATTGCATATGTACCCTGAGGCAATAGTGTTGCCATTGCTGTAAAGATCATGCTATAGATTTGAGTTGCTAATACATAACCTGAAGTAGTAAACATCAATTTGAAAAATGATCTCGCATCAAAAGACGATTCCGCCCAAATGAAAGAATATTTTATACCTACTTTTCTTACAAAAAGAATCGTTATAATAAATTCTACTAATTTGCCCACAAATAGGGTAAGAACCAATACCCATATCCCAAGAGTTTTATAAAAAAGTATTAAAAGTACCAGGGAAATAATACTATTTAAAATGGCGGCCCATTCTATTCGTCCAAATATTTTTTCAGCATTTAAAGTAACATCTATAAATGAATTAATAAATTGCAATTCCATAAAGATGAGGAACACACGGAACATTTGTACACAAAGCTCCTTATCCGTTTTTGAAAAGCCGGGAGCCATTAATGATACTATAATGGGAGAAATAAAATAAAATACGATTAATATTAGAAAAAGAAAAATTGCAAACCTGTTTATTAAAACAGAAAATGCCCTATGAGCGGCTTCTTTCCCTTGTTTAGACTTAATAGACAAATATACAGGCAGAAAAAATTCAGATAATTGTCCGCTTTGTGTTAAAGAAATTACTAAGTATGCTACCGCGTTTGCAACAAAAAATACCTCAACCATCCGAGAGGTACCAAAAAATCTTACCTGTAAAATTGAGTAGGTAAGTCCCAAAATCGCATATACGATTCTTAAGCCCGAAAGACCAAAAATCTTTTTAAAATACATTAAGATTATTTCCCAGTAACCATCTTTCTACTAGATCGTACTGTGCTTTACACTGATTTTCTTTTTCAAATAAATGTTCAAAATTGTTTTCAGGCAATTCAATTAACTTTTGGATCGCTTCCTTCATTTCATTAAGTTCAAATGTATCATGCAAACATAAACTTTTGGAAAATAACTGTGATGCTAATTTAAGTTTCGGATGAACGCCGATACCAATTACGGGGACATCAACTATTCCTGAAATATATAATCCATGCATTCGTGCAGTAATTATTAATTGGCAATTGGCAAACTCCCGCAATATATCTTCTATGTTCATTATAACTGGATTCCAGATTACTGTCTGGTAACCTTTTTTGGAAAAGCTTTCAACAACTTCCTCATCATGGCACGATTGTAAACCATACACTATAACTTCTTTCCCTTTATATTTAAATTCTTCACATACTAAAAATAGATTTTTAAGATATTGATTTTTATTTTTCCCATGGGGGTATTTTCGTGGACAAATAATTATTCTTTCTTTTCTATTAAGATCTGGAATTTTGAAGGAATGAAAGCTTTTGTAGTTGGCAAGAGACAGATCTTCTGAAATAGTTACTTTATTATATTTATGAGTTTTACACAGTTCCAATGAAATTTGATCCCTGACATTTAAAAAATCAAAATTTTTTAATTCTCTAAAACAAAGATCTTCAGTTTTTCTATCCGCAAATGGGCCTAAACCAATTCCAATACCCGCAAAATGAGCACCGCTTAATTTTACTAAACTATAATTTTTGATAATGGAGGCTCTTTTACGCCAGTAATTTTTAAAATCAATTTTATTGTAATTAAAAAACACGCCCCCACCGAATTGAAGGATATGAGTAAAATTTTTTAAATATTTATAACCTAATCGACCACTTTTAAAAATAGTTGCTTCTGGAAACCACGAATATAAATAATCAGAATTCTGATCCAATGTGGATGTATGAATATGTATTTCAGTAATTTCATGAAAAGCAATATAGGCTTGCTTTAGTAAAAGATCATCACCAAAATTTCTTTTTCCACTATACCCAATTAATAAGAGCTTTGGTCTTAAGTTCATACTTCAGTTAAAAATTCTTTTTTATTAATTATTGAATCAATAATATCTTTAAAAAAATCTATCTGAAATAATTCATTGATTGAATCAAATTTCCATGACCTTACATCAGTCCATTTCACTTCATCGAAAAGATCAAAGGGTACCTGGTATCGCTCAAATAATAAATAAGCATAGCGTTCTGCTATTATTTTTAAATTTTCACTTTCTATATTTTCTTTTTTAAAATTATTCAAATAATTAAAATAGGATTCTTTTGAATCTATGTCAATTGTAAATCCTTTATCTCTGAAATGGGTTTTTGAAACAACTACACAAGGTACCCCTAGCAATGGTAATTCCATTCCAGCAGTGGTCGTATGAATAATGCCTAAATCCGTTACCTTATAAATTGACCAGGAATTAACTTCCTCATTAGGTTTTATTAAACACACATTTGGAGGAAGTTTAGGAATCTGCTTCTTTATTAGATCTGCAAATGGCTGATTGGTTCCTATTACAACTTCTGCCGGATGAATTTTTACGATCAACTGTTTTTCAGGTTGTGACGCAAACCATTTGATTGTCTCAAACACCCATTCAATAGGATTTTTAAAAGCTATTTCCCGGTGCGCACTGGCAGCATCCCATAATACATTAGTGAACAATGAAAAGGTCAATTTTTCGGGATCGAGATTAAAGCGTTTTAAAGTTTTATCCCTGTCTTCCAAGGCTCCAAAATTATAAACCATAACATCTTCGCTATGGGTTATCCGTGTTTTTAAATAATGATTTATTTTTTTCTGTTGCCCCACATTTAATGGAATATTTTTTACTTTTTCCCATTCTTTTGACACATCCCACCAATCCCCCGTAGTATTCCAATTAAACTTTTCGGTTTTTTTCCGTTTTGTTTTACTATAAGTAAGTACCGGTATATTATTTTCTATTAAAATTTGGAAAGGAGGCCCCCACGTAGGATAAATACCATGACTCATAATTACCCGGTCTGGGTTTTGTTTCACTAAAAAATCACCTACCAATGCTGAAATACGGGCTGACTCCTCTAATAATTTCTTCTTTTCTTTAACGCCCGGCACCGTATCTGTAATAACCCCTACCTTGAAATGCTTTAATAAACCCGCTTCAATGATTGAACTAAAATCTGAAATATTTCTATCCTGTTGCAGGTTTACAATTTCTGAAATCCCTAATACACCGAAGCCACAAGCTGTTAAATATTTGTAACCAAAATTATAAGACTTGGCGCTTAACTCTTTCCATCTATGCTCCTCTCCGGCTTTTTTTTCCTCATTAATCGGTAAACTATAATCATCTAAAATAAAATGTACTTTATGCCCCTTTTGTTTTAAGCCCCACCCTAACGCTATGTCCACTGATACATTATGTGTATGGCCACCTAACATTGTCAAAAAATAAATATTTAAAGGCTTTTCTATTTTTTGCGGCCTAACAGTTTCAGCTATTTTTCTTCCCTGGGCAATTAAGGTAGAGCTTCCAATTTTGCTTCTGCCCAATTTTTGCCAGGGAACACCAAAAGCATTCAAAGAAGTGGCTATGCGTGGAAATAAATCTGTCCTGATTTTGTCCTTTATATTTAAGCCGGAGATTTTTTTTTGTTTCATAATAATAATATGCCATTCCTTTCAACTACAGGAATTTTTGCACTTGTCATATATTTGAAATAATTTGTCATTTTGATAGGATGATTCCTAATCGTCTTTTTCCACCCTTTTTAATGATATAGACTCAATCATAGGTCTATCCTGAGAATAGATTTCTCAATAAGTTTATCGACTATCGGAAATAACTTCTGTACAGCAATTCCACTTTTTTCTGAAATTGATATGAGGTCATTACTTCCATCGGCAAGATTTAATATCCACATCATTGCCTCTACAGAATCTTCCGTTTCTTTTTGTGAACCAAGAGTGGGGTAAAGTCCTCTTTTACCAAGTTGTGGCTCACAATAAGGCAGTGTATTTATGTAGTTTTCATTTCTTTCTAAAAGCTCAATAATATCAAGATATTTGAAAACCGCTTGTTCCATAGCCGGAAAAGATATATAGTCTTTATTGTCAGCAGAGGTATGGTATTCTGCATACTTGCCATACATTGTTCGCATTAAAGAGCCTACTGGAAGGTTAAAGCCGGGCGAACAATATTGTCTTTCATCACTGCCCCGCGGAGTAAAGTTTTCTATAGTAAATTTCTCACCCGATTGTGCCAAAACCATTTCTGTTGCTCTGTCTGCAAGAGAATTACCGCGCCTGCTTTTCTTATAAGTAAACTTTCCGGAATCTCCGATGCAGGTAATAACAAAACCTGCATCAAGATTATTTTTTAAATATTCTCCGTGTCTTGATAAATAATAAATGGTACCAATAGTTTCCGGGAGAAAGACAAACCTGTATGTGTATTTAAGTTTGGGAAGTTCCTTAAGCTTTGAATAAATAAATGCGCTTACCAAAGGGCCTGACAATTCGTTACTGGCCAACGAAGGATGACAAATATAAGTAGAGAATAAAACTTCTTTATCGGATGTGCCTTTGATGATGGTTTCGCCGATTGTCATTGACCCATTGCTATCTAAAGATGAATCTATTAATATTTCGTACGTGTCTTCTTTGTCTAAATTCAGGAATTGATTATGCGATATACAAAATCCCCATCTTCTTTTGTAGTACGAAGTAAGGTAAGGAATCAGTGACGGCTGACCGGGAAGCGTATAAATGTGAGGCTTTAAATCTTCAAAATTTAATTTACCGCTATACGGTTCTGAGTAACTTAATAAATGCAGATTATTTACAGAAAAATCAACAATAATATTTCCTTTGCTGTCTTTTATCCAAGCTTCCTTCACATTCCATTCCGGGGGAATGGTCCAGTCAAAACATTCCGTACCGGAAGGCACTTCAGAAATTTTTAAATCAACTATTTCGGAAAGTATTTTAAAAGTTTCCCTGTTACCATTTCCCGTAAGGCTTCGGTTGAGAGGCCAAAGACGATCAAAATATTGTTCTATTGTTTCTTTCACAGACTTTATTTGGGAAACAAAATTTTCCCTTCTCCTGTTACAACAAGGTCCCCGTTAGCCTTAAAGCATTCGGTCGTAAAAATCCCTTTTTTAGTGCTACTATCAAATTCACGCAGAGTAGCTTTAGCGGTTATTTCTTCATTCAAGAAAACAGGCTTTAAAAATTTAGCAGTTTGAGAAAGATATATTCCGCCAATGCCAGGATAGATGGTTCCAAAGATTTTGGAAAACATGCTGGTGATTAATATTCCATGCACTACTCTCTTTCCAAAAATAGTTCCCGATGCATAACTATCATCAATATGTATGGGGTTATTATCTTCTGATATTTTCGCAAAGGCATTTACATCTTCATCAGTAAACGTCTTTGAAAATTCATATACTTTTCCTATTTCTATCTCTATCATACTTAATCAGTTTTTATTGAATAAAGAAATTCCTGTGCCTTTCCGTCTTTAATTACTTTGTTTACTTCGCTATAGAAATCATTAAATTTTATAGTTCTCATTCCATATTCTTCATTATGTTTTTCGCCCTTGTAAAATCCGTTGTCCCAAAAATAATCCATCATTCTATTAACATCAGTTTGCACACCTTTATCAACATCTCTTACATAGAGAGCATATTTTTTTGGTAGTTCATTGCCATCCCAATCTATATATGCTCCATCAAACTCTTTAAAATACCGGTAGTTAACCAGGTTCTGTTCTTCTACGAAATGGTAACTCGTCATGGAATTTTGATCATCAAGCCCTATCACGGCAATCTTGCCATTCAACTCCCTGATTTTTGCAAAAGGTGAGTCAGCGCCATAGCCGCTATAGTTATCAATATTTATAAATTCATTAGCGTAGCGACCAACTATTGAGAAAGAATAAATAGGATGACCGGTTCTTACAGCATCTTTATTCGCTCTGCCAATCTCCGATAGAGCACCCATGTGAGAAGGTGTATTCCTGACATCAAAAAATTTTGTTTTCGGGAAATCAAAATTGAACAATGGCAGGATCAGCGTTCCCTCTTCTCCTAAAGATTTTCGAAGAGAATCATAAATAGTTTGAGGACTGACGATGACATTAAAGTCATCTTTAATTTTTAATAATAAGCGCTTTATGGAGGAGTGCAGGAGCAAAATATCACCTTCTTCCACACCTGACTCAAGCCATTTATTTGCAAGAATTTTTACAACATCCTGTTCATCCATTTTATTTCTTTTTATAAAGTATTAAAAATGATTTTTTACCACGCTGTCCATCCGCCATCAACAACAAGATTGGCTCCTGTCATATATCTTGAGGCGTCGGACATCATATAAAGAATGGCTCCCTGGTAATCTTCTGCATTTGCCATTCTCTTTAATGGAGTCAAGTTAGTGTAGTTGGTAAGAAACTCTTCTGACTGGTTATTAAAAACGCCCCCCGGGCTTAATACGTTTGCCCGTATATTGTATTCTGCAAGATGTGTTGCCAGATACCTGGTGAGATTAATAATAGCGGCTTTGGAAGTGGCGTATGCTACGGGTGAATTGATTCCTGATTTTCCGTATATCGATTTATTAGCACTCACATTACCATAGGTTGAAGAAATATTTACGATAACACCGCCACCGTTTTGCTTCAGGTAAGGCACGGCTTTTTGTGACATAAGAAATGATCCTGTAAGATTTATGTCATGAACCTGCTCCCATGCTTC
>JBDTMP010000190.1:0-2981 GCA_039934215.1 Ginsengibacter sp. | reverse complement strand
GCGCTCATACCTTGTTTTACTAAAAATACCTTCATCTTCCGGCTCGCCCATTAGCGGGGAAATTACTGACTCACCAATGGTAGCCCAACCTTCATCCATCCATGCGTATTGTGTTTCATTTATACCCATATAAAATGGAAAGTAACTGTGAAATATTTCATGCGATGTAAGTTGTACTGCATCCTTACGGGTATCCGTTGGATTGTCATTTGCCATCATCGGGTATTCCATCTGGTCGGTGCCGTCGAATACAGTTATATGCTCAAAAGGAAATGGATATTTCGGATAATAGTGGCTCATGTAAAACACAGACTGATGCGCCTGGCTGGCAACGTCAAAATAATCCTTATGGTCTTTATCATAAGCAGCCCCTGCAAGTGTGCGCCTGCCTGTAGAAGAATCAACTACTACGGAACTTGCATCCCATAAATAATGATCACTTAGTGCAAATGCAAAATCCGTTACGGTGTCTGCTGAAAATTTCCATAAGCCTGTCGCAGAAGCTGACAACACGTGATGGCTCTCATAATCTGTAGAATCAATTACATGAATTATTTCATCAGATGATGTTGCTCTCTGCAATTTGCTCAAAACATTTTTGCTAAAATTTTCTGCGGAATTTGTATTGGTTCCTGTTGCCCAGACTACAAAATTTTTCGGTACAGAAATGTCAACATTAAAATCTCCAAAGTCATTGTAAAATTCCTGGGTTCCGGTATAGCTCCAATCGTCCCAGCCATCAATATCATCATACACGGAAACCCGTGGAAAAAAATAGGCAATAAAAAAAGAAGTGGAATCCACTCTTCCCGTGCGTACCTGTGACCCTGTATTTACATTATAATGCCATTTTACGAAAAGCTCAATTTGAGAATGAGGAAGAATAATTTCTTTTGGCCTGATTATAAGATTTGTTCCGGAATGATATGCTTTGTCGCTATCATTAAAATCGTTGATAATTTCATCTTTAATTTTAAATGAATCAATTTCAACTCCATAATTAAGATCTTTTCGATCAATATTACTTAGCCTGTTAATACCTTTTTTATACAGATCAGGATACAGCCGGATGATAATTTCTTTTAATGAATCGGGGCTGTTGTTGGAATAGGTAATAGTTTCCACACCCTGAAGAAGATTTGTTACAGGATCAAACGATACATGGATATTGTAATCTCCCCTGTTTTGCCAATAATTTTTTCCGGGTTTACCAACTATCGTTCTTGTGTTTTTTCCATATGCATTTTTCACCCCGGTCGAAATAAATAGTTGTTGAGACAATGCCGGGCGATTAATAATGAAGACGCTGACAAAAATAAATGCTCTAATAAATTTCATTAAAGAAAATTGAGTAATACAATGCTATAAGCATAGCAATATTATTAACTTTCTGCCATCCTGTCGCAATTTTTAATTTTGCTATCTTTGCCCTCCAAATAAAAATCCGGGAATTAATGGTAAGTGTTTCTTTAGATAAAATACATGATGAAGCAAAACAAGGCACTGCCTTTGCCCCAAAAAATATTACAAATTCATCAAAAAAATTTTATATCGAAAGTTATGGATGTGCGATGAACTTTGCTGACAGTGAGGTCGTGGCATCTATCCTACAGGACAAAGGCTTTGGAACTACCCAATATTTCCAGGAGGCCGATATGATTTTTATCAATACTTGCTCTATTCGCGAAAAAGCCGAGC
This sequence comes from Ginsengibacter sp., assembly GCA_039934215.1. Taxonomy (GTDB): domain Bacteria; phylum Bacteroidota; class Bacteroidia; order Chitinophagales; family Chitinophagaceae; genus Ginsengibacter. The sequence goes on along the minus strand of JBDTMP010000190.1, from coordinate 1,283 downwards.
TTACGGTAAGAAAGCGACTTTCAGAATTCAAGAAGGTTAAAAAATATAATCCCGGGCTATTAATCGGCGTACTTGGCTGCATGGCAGAAAGACTGAAATTGAAATTTATCGAGGAAGAGAAATTGGTTGACATGGTTGTGGGACCTGATGCGTATAGAACTTTACCGCTATTAATTGAGGAAGCTGAAAGCGGCCAAAAAGGTGTGAATGTTTTATTAAGCCGTGAAGAAACTTATGGGGACATTTCACCAATAAGATTAAACAGTAATGGCGTCACAGCTTTTGTGAGCATCATGCGTGGGTGCAACAATATGTGTTCGTTCTGCGTAGTTCCGTTTACCCGTGGCCGTGAGCGTAGCCGTGACCCTGAATCTATTGTAAAAGAGTGTGCGCAATTATTTGAAGAAGGATATAGGGAAGTAACATTACTCGGGCAAAATGTTGACAGCTATTCGTGGCAGGATTTCTCAGAAGCTGAAATGGTTTCTTTTGCCAGGCTTCTTGAAAAAGTTGCGCTGGTATCTCCACAGTTAAGGATACGATTTTCAACTTCTCATCCCAAAGACATAACTGACCAGGTGCTTTTTACAATGGCTAAGTATGAAAACATTTGTAAGTATATTCATTTGCCTGTGCAGAGTGGAAGTACAAGGATATTACAATTAATGAATCGCACTTATACCAGGGATTGGTACATAGCAAAAGTGAACAGGATACGTGAAGTGTTACCGGGCTGCGGAATTTCAACTGATACCATCAGTGGCTTTTGTACTGAAAACGAGGAAGACCACCAGGAAACATTAAGCCTTATGGAATATTGCGAATACGAGCTTGCTTACATGTATTACTATTCCGAGCGGCCCGGAACCCTTGCCGAAAGGCGTTTTGAAGACGATGTGTCTTTGGAAATAAAAAAAAGAAGGTTGCAGGAAATAGTAGACTTACATAGAAAACATTCATTAAAAGGAATGCAAAAAGAAATCGGGAAAACACATAAAGTATTAATAGAAGGCGATTCTAAAAAAAGTGATGCGCATTGGGCAGGCAGAAGCGATAATAATAAAATGGTTGTTTTTCCAAAGGAAGGAAATTCTGGCCGCCCGGCAGGCGGGTTACAAAAAGGAGATTATGCCGATGTTATAATTGAAAGCTGCACAGCAGGCACTTTAATAGGAAAATTAAAATAAAATTATGAACAGTTTAATTCATAAATCATTAGGTCAAATTATTGAATCATGCGAGAAGCATTATGTGAAATCACTGGAATTATTTGGTTCGGCTAC
>JBDTMP010000189.1:0-2793 GCA_039934215.1 Ginsengibacter sp. | reverse complement strand
GATAGGTACCCCGGAACAATTGAGCTGCTGCCCAAAAAAACAATTGCCGCGACGGAGCCGCTGATACTAAAACGCTTCAATTCCAAAGGCAGTGTAAAGATTGGTTTAAAAAGCGGCGATGTTTTCGAAGAGAGCCTGGTAACTTCTTACCCAATACAAATTTCTTCCTACAGCGATAATAATCAAAAGGACTTCGCCATCTTAAACGGATCAGGAATATTTGATACAGGCTGGGTAAAAAATGCAAACACAAAAATCTATCAACAAGATATTCCATATAGCGGTTTTAACTCCTATGGAATAAGCGGCATTGGAAGCTATAGTTATATTTATGTAATTGAAGTGGACAAAGCCCTGGAAAAAACGGCGCCTTTTACTGCGAGGAAAATATTGAAATTCGTTACCTCTTTAATTGAACTGGAAAATTCACCAGGATCATTTTACTCTCCTGTAAATACAAATGAAAATCCAAAACATGTTTTTATTCACACGAGCGATGGAAGCTCTCCAAATGAAAATGCAAAATACCGTTATGAAGTTACCGTAAGGGATTTTGCTGTCAATAGTACTTACCAGCAAAATAACTATTTCGAAAATTTATGGGTGCGGGGTTACGGCGGCGGCATTGGAATGCTTCCCGGGGGAAGCAACTCCTACTACAACAAAATAATATTCGGGCCGGGAGCCGCTATACATCATCTGGTAGTACGAAGCGGAACAATTGATCATTCACTCTTTTTACCCGGCGCTGAAAACACCGGGGACTTCGCCGTCGTTTTTTATGATGTAGAAGGCCAGGGAAGACATTGTACTATTAAGAATTCCATGTTCCTGGATATTGGGGCGCCGGTTTATGCCCATACCAGTTTAGGAACCAACTTCGGAGCCGTTGAAATAGATAGCGTAACGGCATTCGGCGACGAAAAGCATCCCCGTGAGTTTATGTTTACTTCCAACAATGATACAGTGCTGCTAAATAATATATATACAGATGGCTATACAACGGGATATAATTATGGAAGCGCGAAATATGCATCCATAAATAATTCTTATTTTAAAGATGTGAATTTTGGGATTGCTTATAGCCCAAAAAATCCGGTAACCGCCGTGGTGAATAATGTATTTATAAAAACAAAAAGCTCATCTTATACATCGGGCATTTATATGCAGGGCAATACTTCATTAACTCTTACCAATTCAATAATTCATCTTAATAATAGCTATGCAAATTATTGGGCGGACGCCGGCTGTTTTTTATATGGCGGAGGCAGAGGCACCGGCAAAACTGTCGCGACGGGTAATATTTTTATTTGTGATATCATATCTCCCGCAACATTAATTGCTGCTTCTGCAAATACCAATAATGGAACGGGCACAACAGGAGATCGCCTGGATAATAATGTGTATGTTTTATTAAAAGGAAATAAGATTGCATGGAAAATAACCAACGCTTCGTCTAACGGTGGTAGTTACCAGGTTAATAATTTTGATGAATGGAAGCGACAATCAGGACAGGATAAGCATAGCTTATTTTTTGACCTGAGAAATGATCCAAGAGGATTGAAAGCGATTTTTGCCGATCCCGATAATGGTAATTATGATATTGCAAATACTGTAGAAGGCAGACAGATCATGGCTTTGGGGGCTGGTATGATATCGCCCATAACCTGCTTTTTACAAAAACCAACTTACGAAGAAGCCGCGGACCTTATCAGCAGGAGCAGGATACTTTCAGTGAATGCCTGCAGAAATCCTTGCCAGCAAAATAAAATAAGAGTAAACTCCACATTTGAAGCTGAAGCAATTAGCCAAAGAGAAATCAACCTGCAATGGAATATTTCGGAACAACAAAATATCAGCCATTATGAATTACAGAAAGCGACCGGAAATTCAGTATTTAAAAAAATAAAATCGATCCCGGTTTCCGCTGATTCTCTGTATTCGTTTGTAGATAATGCTGCACAGCCAGGCATTCCATACCAATACCGTTTATTGGTTTTTGCACAGGCTGGTGGAATTTGCTACTCTGATGTACGAAGCATAAAAATTGCGGGTGAAAAAGCTTTCGTTGTCTATCCAAACCCATCCACAGGTAAAATTTTTATTTCGATGAATGGCTATATTGGAAATGCAAAATTTACGATTTTAAACTCGATGGGCCAGCCTATAATAGAAAAAGAATTTATCAGCCTCTACGCGGCCCGGTTTATAGACCTTAGCAATCTGCCAAAGGGAATTTATTTTATGAAAATGGAAACCGGCAATGGGGCCAGTGTTCAAAAATTTTTGATGCAGTAAAATAATTTCTTTCAAAAAAAGCTTCTTTGGTTTTACACGATGTGATTGTGACTATTTCTCCGGGATATTACGCATAAATCAATTCATTTATTCTCTATCACATTAACATTCCATAAATAAAACCTGTGAGCTAACAGGTAGTCTTACATGCATCACTAAAAATTTAAAATTATGAAAAAGATTATTACACTTTTGTTTTGCAGTGCGCTCATTACATCAGCTTTGGCGCAAACAAATCATCGCGACAAACGAAATGATAACCGGTATAATAACAACCGTACCGTCTATCAAAATAGTAACGCCCGAAGAGACCAGGTGATACAAAAAATCAACGCTCACTATGAGTATAAGATTCAGCAGGTAAGCCATGACAGGTACATGACGCGCCGGGAAAAGAAACGTGCGATTAAAATGCTTCAGTCTCAAAAAGCAGAACAGATCAAACGGGTTTATGCCGGGCACAATAGCAGGTATGTTTATGGCGACAACAGGAAT
>JBDTMP010000188.1:0-2693 GCA_039934215.1 Ginsengibacter sp. | reverse complement strand
TATGAATAGGCAAAAATAAAAAGAAATTTACCTACATCAATTTGTGAATAAAACCACTGGCATAAGTGAAAATAACAAAAGAGGTTGTCCAAATCCATTTATACATAGCCATTAATAAGATTTCCATATAAATCAAATAGAACCGGCTTTTTTGTTTTTTAACGGCTATCCGAATAATTTTTCAGCCTTCATAATACTATCTGGTTTTCCTACATCAATAAATTTAGAATTGCTATGGTCAAATGCCGTAATAGCATGTGTTTTAGAAAGCTCAAGATACAAGTCCACTATTGAAAATTTACCTTCAGTAAACATTAAAGAAAATATCTTTGGGGAAATAAGATGAACACCGCTGAAAGCTTTTTGTATATAGCCTGACGCTTCCCGGCTAATCTTTTGTTCCCCGGTTTTTATATTTTTCCATCCACATAAAAGATCCACTTCATCAAATAAAAAATAACGGGAAGTATGCCTGTTAGTAACCGCCAATGTTGCCAGGGGTTGCAATTTATAATGTTGTTCAATCATTCTTTTCAGGTTTAGATCAGTAAGCACATCAACATTCATTACAATAAATGGAGAATCATCTCCTTCAAAAAACCAACTTGCTTTTTTTAAACCACCCCCGGTTTCAAGCACCTCATCGCCCTCGTCAGAGATAGTAATCTTGCTTCCAAAATTCTTATTTTTTTTTAAAAAATCTATTACCTGATTTGCGAAATGATGCACATTAATAATAATTTCACTGATGCCAAAACGACCAAGAAATTCAATATTTCTTTGCAAAATGGTTTTTTCGTTTACCACAGCCAAAGCCTTGGGATGACTGTCAGTAAAAGGTTTCAGGCGGGTACCAAGCCCGGCAGCAAGTATCATAGCCTTCATAAGAAATTAATTTTCAAATTTTTTATATTCATGAATATCCTGCTCAATATGATTCAGGTCAACTATCACTCTGAATTTATTTCTAAGATGGCGGGCAAGCGCATCGGCAGCATAAACACTTCGATGCTGGCCACCCGTACAGCCAAAACTGACCGTTAACGATGAAAAGCCGCGTTTAATATAATCTTCAGCAGCAATGTCAACGATATTATAAACGCTGTTCAAAAATTCAGGCATTTTTGTCTGTTGCTCGAGGAAATCTATAACAGCCTTATTTCTTCCATTTATTAATTTATACTCTGCAAACCTGCCCGGGTTGAGCAATCCGCGGCAATCAAAAACAAAACCTCCTCCGTGCTCACTCTCGTCTTTTGGGTAACCTGATTTGAGAAAAGAAAAGCTATTAATTTTTACAACTAAAGGGTTCGAGGCATTTGCCTGCACGGGGCGAAATTTTTCTATGATCTCTTGCTGAACGATTAGTTGTAAAACACTTTCAAATTCAGGCAAAGCTATGCCCGTGCTTTTATTTTCAAGGAACCATTTAAGATTATTGAGGGCGAGAGGAATGCTTATTAAAAAATGGGCCTTTCTTTCAAATAATCCGCGGAAGCCATAAGCGCCTAATACCTGCAATAATCTTATAAGAACATATCCATTATACTGGCTGATAAAACGAACGCGGTCAACCGGTGTATCTAATATTTCACTTACACAATCTATATAGTAATCCAGTAAAGAATTTTTCCATTCTTCCGGAAGATTGGCTTTTGCCTGCCATAACAAAGAGGCGACATCATATTGAAGAGCGCCTTTCATGCCACCCTGGTAATCTATAAAATGAACCTCTTCATTTTGTATAAAAATATTTCTGCTTTGAAAATCGCGGAACATGAAATATTTATCCGGAACATGAGTAAGGTAATTGCTAAGAGCTTCAAAATCATCAATCAGCTTTTCTTTGTCATAAGCGATTTTTAAAGGGTCAAGAAAATAATATTTGAAATACAACAGATCGCTGAGGATTGCCTGTTTTCCAAATTCCTTTGAAGTAATGCAATTAGTGTAATCAAACCCTTCGATCCCCTTAATCTGGAGCCACGCGAGGCTTTTTAAGCTTTTTTTAAAAAGATCATACACGTAATCATTCAATCCATTTTCCTCCAGCTTATTTAGTAATGAGGTGTCGCCAAAATCTTCCTGTATATACATTTCATTACCGGCATGAACTTTATAAATTTCCGGTAAAGGCGCATTAATTTTTTTCAAATGAGAAGTAAAATTCAGGAATGCATTATTCTCTTTTACGTTTTCATTAAAAGTAGCGATATACGAATTGTCGTCCGTAATGATGCGGAAATAAATTCTGTCACCTCCCGATTGTTGCAGCTTTTCGAAACTTTTTATTTCGGCTGAATTGAATGTTTGGAAAAAATTTTTGATATTTTCTGCTACAGAATTCATGAAAATTTTTAAGGGAAGTAAAAATAGAATATTTTGGTTATCAATCGGGGCAATCGTTTCTGGCAGCAAGATACTGCCTTTAAGGTTTAGGGCTTAGGGTAACAATCTATTCTCCTTCCGCCACATCACGTTTATTATTCTTTCTTGTTCTATTCGTTTCCGCACCACACATCTTCACAATCTTTGGCGTAAACTTTCCAACAACATCAACTAATGCTTTCTGAGATTGCATTACGAGTTCAATATCCTTGTAAGCAAACGGCGCTTCATCCAGTCCGCCGCCGAGCAGTTTTACATTGTGTTTAGCGAGTTCTTCTTTTAATGCATTGTGCGTAATGTTTGCG
>JBDTMP010000187.1:0-2134 GCA_039934215.1 Ginsengibacter sp. | reverse complement strand
GTTTAATTTGCAACACAACATTCCATGAATTATAAGGCAACTCCCAATCACAGGCAATATCTTTTGACACTCACTAAAATGGGTGCAGAGCGGCGCCTGCTTAAAGCCCTGGAATTATCATCTATCACAAAAGAGTTATTCTTAAGTGGCCTTCATAAAAGGTTTCCAGATAAAACTGAAACAGAAATCAAAGAAATATATCTGCAACGATTAGACAAATGCCACAACCGGAATTATTAAAAAAGGTATTGGAACATCTTGATGAAAATCATATTGATTATATGCTTACGGGGTCTCTTGTTTCCAGCCTCCAGGGAGAACCAAGGGCTACTCATGATTTTGATATTCTCGTAAATATTACACGTGCCGCGATTTCTCCTTTGGTCAACGCATTTACTCCCCCTGATTATTACATTTCAGAATCAGCAATAGAAGATGCCATTAAACATAAATCAATGTTTAACCTGCTGGATACTGCCGGGGGGGATAAAATTGATTTTTGGATTCTTACAGGTGACCCTTTTGATCAATCAAGATTCGCAAGAAAATACGAGGAAAAAATGTTGGGGCTTTCTATGAAAATATCAAGTCCGGAAGATACTATTTTAATGAAATTACGTTGGGCACACCTGTCAGGCGGAAGTGAAAAGCAATTCACAGATGCATTGCGTGTATATGAAGTCCAGTTTGGAAATCTTGATCTTACCTATATGGAATCGTGGACAAAAATGTTACAGGTTGAGAATCTATGGGAAAGACTGAAACAGGAGGCGCAGCCTATAGCTTAGCAAATCAAATCATTACTATCAATTGCTTTATTACGAATACACAAGCAGTGCATGAAACCAGATGTATAATAAAATTTCAGATGTTTGAATTAAATACAGTCACTTTCCTTCGCCGGGATTTCAGTGTTTGACAAGTTTAAGGAGGCGTTGTTTGATTTTTTATAAACAATTTAAAAAGAGTTTATGATGCTTCTTTCTTTGCAATATCTTTTGCAATTTTCCTTGCATCAGATGCAATCTCTCTTATTTGACCTGTAGGGCTAATCCAAAAGCCACAAAAGTACAAGCCATCTTTTCCAAAATATTTTTGACGACTCACTGGCACTTTTAAATCTTCGAAGCGGTTTTGATCTAAATCGATAAATGAAGAATGATTCGGATAGTAGCCAATGGCAGCAACGATTGCATCAAATGTTTCCTTTCTTCCGTCAGCGAACTGAACACTATTTCCTTCAATATGATCTATACCGCCGTAAATACTGATATGCCCCTTTCGTATATGCTTGATCGTTCCAATATCAATCACCGGTATTGTCAGCTCTTTTTTTATTTGGGTGAATGCACCATAAGGTTTTTTTCTAAGGCCAAGTTTTAAAATATCTCCAAACATCAGCCTTATCACCGGGGCGTTGATGGCGTCAGCAACTGCCGTAGGAAGCTTCGACATCAACAGGCTTATTTTCAATATCGGAATACCCAACAAATCGCGTGGTATAACGTTCACGGAGGAGCGCACAGACATCGAAGGCATGGCTCCCTGCTCATAGAGATCTATGGCTATTTCACAAGCTGAATTACCAAAGCCAATTACCAATACTTTTTGGCCCCTGAAATCGCTGCCGGTTTTATAATTATAGCTATGTAAAATTCTACCTGGAAAAGCCTGCATACCTTTTATGCTTATGATTTTAGGCAAACTAAAAGGCCCGGTAGCTGCAATTACATAATTTGATTTTATTGTACCCTTGTTGGTTTCAGTCATCCAACGATCACCCTCCTTCTTTACGGATGTTGCTTCCGTGCCGAATAGGGGATTTACCTGGAACTCTTTTCTGTAACTATCTAAATATTCTATAACATTTATTCGTGACGGATAGCGCCCTATTTTTTTATCAAATTTTTTGTATGGCAGATTCGATACGCTCTTATTGGTATGTAAATGAAGGCGGTCATAATGCTTTCGCCACGGTGCCGCAACTTCTTCTTCCTTTTCAGTAATAATAAATTCAATTCCTTTTTTTCTTAAACAGGCCGCTGTAGCCAAACCGGAAATACTGGCTCCTATAATAAGTGTATTTGTTTGCTGCATGATTAAAAATCTTAGTCTAATTTAAGATTTCAAATCG
>JBDTMP010000186.1:0-9827 GCA_039934215.1 Ginsengibacter sp. | reverse complement strand
CCTATCTAATCAATTGAAAAATCAACATTTATTATGGAGGGCGGCATTTGGCCCGATGGCTGAAAATGTAAATGAACTTGCAGGCGTTTCGCAAAAAGATTTATACCAGCTCCTTATAAAAACTTCTGCAAAAAAGCCTGAGCGTTTTGATGTTGCAAGAAACTCTTTTGACGGGCTTGTAAAAGGTGTACAGGATATCGGTAACATGCAAAAACTCAGTAAGGATGAAAAAAAAATGCTGCGCAAACAATCTGTTGAAGATCTTAAAAGCCTGAATCTTACATGGCTCAACCAGATGATAAACAGCGAAGCGCAATTGAGAGAAAAGATGAGTTTTTTCTGGCATGGTCATTTTGCATGCAGGGTAGTAAATATTTATTTTCAGCAGCAACTCCTGAATGTTATCCGCGAAAATGCATTAGGAAATTTTGGCGACCTTCTTAAGGAAGTAAGTAAAAGCCCGGCTATGCTTTCTTTTCTTAACAATCAACAAAATAAAAAGCAGCATCCAAATGAAAACTTCGCGAGAGAAGTAATGGAGCTTTTTACAATGGGGCGTGGAAGCTACACCGAGAATGATATTAAGGAAGGTGCAAGGGCCTTCACCGGCTGGGGATTCAATTTGAAAGGAGAATTTGTCGACAGGCCTTTTCTTCATGATTCAGGTAAAAAAACTTTCCTCGGAAAGACGGGTAATTTTACCGGAGATGACATCCTTGATATTTTATTAGAACAAAAGCAAACCGCAAAATATATCACCAAAAAATTGTTCTGCTATTTTGTAAATGACACCCCTGACGAATCTAAAATTGAATTGCTGGCGAAACGCTTTTATGAAAATAATTATGATATAAAAAAATTGCTTGCCGACATATATTCCAGCGATTGGTTTTACAATGAGAAAAATATTGGTAACCGCATAAAATCGCCGGTGGAATTACTTGTGGGCATACGCAGGCTGATTCCAATGGAGCTTGAGCAGCCGGAGGCACAATTATTATTTCAAAGAGCACTTGGGCAAATATTATTTTATCCACCAAATGTTGCAGGCTGGCCAGGCGGAAAAAACTGGATTGACAGCAGTGCTTTAATGCTGAGAATGAGAATTCCGCAAATTCTTACTGATGCTGATGACTTTGCCGTGAAGCCTAAAGATGATGATGATACCATGATGGGAAAGGAAGGCGTTGACACCAATGCCAAAACAAGGCAGTTGAACGTAAATGTTGACTGGGATGCTGTAACAAACGTATTTGGATCAGTAGCAAAGGAGAATCTTTTAGAAAAAATAAATGATGTTGTACTCCAAACGAAAAGTAGGATCACTACCGCAATTATCAACAAATATATTGACAAGCAGGCAAGGGAAACTTATATTAAAACAACTATTGTTGAACTAATGAGTACGCCTGAATATCAATTGTGTTAGCCTTTCTCTGGAATAAAAAAAAATTTATGCTATTCAAAAGAAAAGAATTTTTACAAATAGGATCATTGGCGACAGCCTCATTGATGATGCCGAAATTTCTAAAAGCCTTTGATGGAAAAACTTTAGTTCCACCTGGTAATAAGGTACTTGTTGTGTTACAATTCAGCGGGGGTAATGATGGTCTTAATACCGTAATCCCTATAAGAAATGACATTTATTACAGATCCCGGCCAAAGCTTGGAATTGCAAAAGATAAAGCATTGTCTCTCACAGATGAAGCAGGCATTAATCCTGCTTTGCAATCTTTCAAAGGATTTTTTGATGAGGGAAATCTCGGCATCATTAACGGTGTAGGCTACCCGAATCCGGACCGGTCTCATTTTCGCAGTATGGATATTTGGCAAAGTGCCAGCGACAGCGATAAATATATTTACACCGGCTGGCTTGGCCGTTACCTTGACGCACAATGCAGCGGCTGCAGCAAGCCAACACAGGCACTTGAGGTTGATGACGTTTTGAGCCTTGCATTAAAAGGTGAAAACAATAAAGGGCTTGCAGTAAAAGATCCAAAGCGATTGTACAATATCAGTCATGAAAAATATTTTAAAGACATAAATGCTTCGCATGAAAAAAGTGAAGAGACTGTTGACTACCTGTATAAAACGTTAAGCGAAACGCTTAGTAGCGCTGACTATATTTTTGAGCAAAGCAAAATACATCCAACTACTACGGCTTATCCTGCAACTGAATTAGGAAAAAATTTAAAAACTATTTCTTCATTAATCCTTAGCGATATAAACACTAAAGTGTATTATGTAAGCCTGGGAAGTTTTGATACTCATGTAAACCAGGAAGCACAGCAGAAAAGATTGTTTACTCAATTGAATGATGCTATGAGTTCTTTCGTAAAAGATTTAAAGGATAACAACCGTTTCCAGGATGTGATGGTGATGACCTTTAGCGAATTTGGGAGAAGAGTTTCGCAAAACGCCAGTGGGGGCACTGATCATGGAACGGCAAATAATATGTTTTTTATAAGCGGTGGCTTAAAACAAAAAGGATTGATTAACGGCATGCCCGATCTTAATGATTTAAACGACGGCGATTTAAAACACACCGTTGATTTTAAAAATGTTTACGCAACGGTTTTAAATAAATGGCTGGGAGCAAATGATAAAGACATATTGGGAAAGCAATATGACTTTATGAATTTTATTTAAGCGTTGGAGATTTTTGAATATTTAACCCCCAAGATTTTTAATGCACTTTTTTATGTCGATACCTTTTCCCAAAACTCCATTAAAAATATCGCCTGTCTTTTTTATACGCTGCAGTGTATTGTGTATTGTAAATTCTTTTGGAGATAAGCCACTTTTCACTTCCTCCCACAACAGAGGTGTAGATACTGTTGCACCTGTCTTGGGCCGTAAACTGTATACCGAAGAAATAGTTTGACCTCTCCTGTTTTGCAGGTAATCCAGGTATATATGTTTATTGCCTCGCTTTTGAAGATTTCTTTCAAGTGTTGTAAAATCTTTCAATTCATTATTAACAAACATGCAAACGAGATAGGTGAAATCTTTTACCTGTTCGTAGCTATATTTTTTTGCGGTCGGCACATAAATGTGCATGCCAGATGCACCTGAAGTTTTGCAAAACGCCGGGGCGCCTGCCTTATCAAGAACCTGTTTAATAACATTAGCCGCTTCAATTACCTGCTCAAAAGTGTTTTTATCTGATGGGTCAATATCGATGATCAGGTAATCGGGTTTATCAAGCGCATTGATTGTAGAATGCCATGGATTGATTTCAATGCAGCCAAGATTATTCAGGTAGGTGAGCGTGGCTTTGTTGTCACAAACTATATAATCAATTTCCTTGTGGACAGATTCCGAATATATTTTTTGACTTTTCACAAATTTTGGCGCATCGCCTGCAGCATCTTTATGGAAAAATCCCTTTTCATGAATGCCATTTGGATTTCTCAAAAGTGATTCCGGGCGGCCTTTCAGGTACGGCAAAATATAATCTGCAATGGAAATGTAATAGTCAACAACATCACCTTTTGTTACATCATCTTCGGGAAAATAAATTTTATCGGGGTTTGTTACTTTTAATTTAGCTTTTCCAAATGTGAATATTTTGTCATGACTTTCCTTCTTATCGTCTGTGGCCTTTCCCTTTTTCACAATAACTTTTTTTTCTTTGGCAAAAGCTTTTTTAGTATCCTGTTTTTTTACCGGTTTGGAATTGGCCATAGTAACTTCATTTAAATTTTTATCTTCTCTTAAATGCAGAAAAACAGGATGTCTTAATTTTCCGTCATTTGTAATTTCTGAATATTTCACTTCGCAAATAAGTTCCGGCCTTACCCAGGTTACGGGCATATTAGTTTTTATTTTTTCGTCAAATGGTGATTCTTCCTGCACAAGAGGCTGGAGTAATTTATACATTTCTTTCAAAGATTGGTGGTCAAAACCCGTACCTGTGTGGCCTATATAAGTAAGTTTACCGTTATCGTTCGAAGCAAGAATTAATGCTCCGAAATATTTTCGTGAACCTGCCGCTTGTGTATATCCCGCAATAATAGCTTCCTGTGTTTTATGATTTTTTATCTTTAGCCATTCGGCAGTGCGCTTTCCGGGATAATATTTTGAATCTATTTTTTTTGCTATGATACCCTCGAGGTTGCTATCCGTTGAAATCTTAAAAAAAGATTTCCCTTCTTCAAATATGTGATCGGAATATTTGATCACTTCATTCTCAGGTATAATTTGCTGAAGTAATTCCTTTCGCTCAATGAGTTTAAGACCTGTGGTATCGTGACCGTTTAATTCAAGCAAATCAAAAATGTGATATTGTATCGGGCGGTCAGCATTTTCAGAATAATGTTGCAGCAACTGGAAGCTGGGATGTCCATCGTTATTTAATACAACGATTTCACCATCCAAAACAACATCCTCATCTATAAGTTTTAATTGATCTACAACTATAGGATATGTATACTCAAAGGCGATTCCGTTCCTGGAATAAAGGGCGATATTATTTTTATTTTTTTCAGTAATTGCCCTATAACCGTCCCACTTAATTTCGAAAAGCCAATCCTTATCATCAAAGGGCTCGGTGGTTTCTTTAGCCAGCATTGGCTTTATAAATTCGCTAAGTTTTCTCCCCTGGTTGATAGAGGTAGCTACGTACTTTTTTTTTTGACTGGCTTTTTATTTTCAGTAAGCCATTTATTTATGGGAGAATTTTTAGGCGTGTCTTCTTCGCTGTCATATTCTGTATCTAAAGCATATTTGTCCCTGTGTTTAATAAGTAGCCAGCTATTATCTTCATTGCCTTTCAATTTCACTAACACAAATTCACCTTTTAATTTTTTCCCAAAAAGCTGGAACTTGAAATCCCCGGATTTTAACCCGGCTTTCAATTTTTTTATTGCAGTATCTTTTTCTGAGTTGTCAATATCTGTATAAGTGCCGCTATCCCATATTTCTACTATGCCCGCGCCATAATTTCCTTCGGGAATCAAGCCTGCAAAATCTTTGTAATCATAAGGGTGGTCCTCAACCATCATCGCAAGACGCTTATCTTTTGGATTTAAAGAAGGTCCTTTAGGTACTGCCCAACTTTTTAAAACTCCATCCATCTCCAGCCGAAAATCATAATGAAGTCTTGAAGCTTTATGACGCTGAACCACGAATGAAAGTTTGGCTTCAGATTTTTTTAATTTGCCAGAAGGCTCAGATGTTTCCTTAAAATTTCTTTTCTTCTTATAAAGGGTGAGCGCCATTACGATGCTTTTTTACGTTTTACTTCCAGACTTGCTTTAAGCTGCTCCATTAAATCCTTCGTTTTGCTATGAACAATCTTCATTTCCGGAGCTTTAATTGCCTTACCGCTTGCTTTAGCTTTTATCAATGTTAAGAGTTCAGCATTGTAAGTATCCTTATATTTTGAAATATCAAATTTTCCTGTGAGCTGATCGATAAGTGTTATAGCCATTTTTAACTCTGCCGGTTTCACCTCGGTATTTTTTGGTAGTGTTAACTCATCCGTATCCCTTATCTCTTCCTCAAATCTTATACGGTTTAAAATGATTGCGTCACCGTCAGGCCTAAGAATAGCCAGGCTTTCCTTGCTTCGCATTACAAAACTCGCAACGCCAACTTTTTTGGTTTTCATCAGGGCTTGTCTTAATAATTCGTAAGGCCTTGTTCCCGACTTATCAGGCTCAAGATAGTAAGGCGTTTCATAATACATAGTGCTGATTTCTTCTTCCTTTACAAAGTCTGATATCTCAATGGTCTTCGTCTTTTTAGCGCTTGCAGCTTCAAAATCCTTTTCATCAAGTACTACATATTCACCGTCAAGTTTGTATCCCTTTACGATATTCCCCCAGGGTACTTCCTTTCCCGATTTTTCATTAATACGCTGGTACTTAATGTGTGAATGATCTTTTTTATCAAGCATGTCAAGATTAAGATTGCTCGATTGTGTAGCGCTGTACATTTTTACAGGAATGTTCACCAGGCCAAAGCCTATTGCTCCCGTCCAGATGGGCCTCATAAAAAATATTTTTGATTAGAGAAATTGTTAAATGAAAAGTCTGTGCCTGATTGAGAACGCAATACGGGCAAGCGTTTCCATAACATAAATTTAATGTTTTTCCAATCATGAGGAATATATTCCACAAGGAAATTTCTTTTCGTCTCGTCCTGGTCGTCCGGTTATTCGATTATGTGACCTTACTAACGGAACTTTTTTTGCTGGTTGCCAATAAAAGTACAGGCAGTAAAACGAGATTCGTTAGCGTAGCTGTAAGCAATGTTATTGATGTAAGCCATCCCAAAGATTGGGTACCACCAAAGCCGCTAAAGCAGAAAATTACAAAACCTGCAATCAAAACCAGCGACGTGTATAAAATACTTAGGCCAGTATGTTTTATAGTCTCAGAGACTGTTAATTTAACATCAAAATTATTAGCGGGCAATTCCTGTTTATAATTTACCAAAAATCTTATAGTAACGTCCACCGCTATCCCAAGAGCCACGCTAAAAATAAGCACTGTTGATGGCTTCAATCTAACACCACTCCAGCCCATAATTCCTGCAGTAACCACCAAAGGAATAAGGTTCGGAATAAGTGAGCATATCAATATTCGCACAGATCTGAACAAATACAACATGCAAATCGCAATAAATAAAAATGCCCAGAGTATGCTTTCCTTAAGTCCATTTATGATATATGAACTTCCTTCTAAAAAAGTCATGGTTGCGCCGGTCAGCGTTACATTATACTTCGAAGTGTCAAAAATCTGGTTTGCCTTTGTTCTTATACCGTTTAAAATTCCCGGAAGTTTTTTTGTGCCAACGTCTGCCATCGTAATACTCATTCTTGTAGTTTGCCTGGCCGTATCTATAAAACTGGTAAGAAGCTTTGTGAGATTATTTTTCTCCCCACTATCATTTGAAGGCTTGAGGTATTCGCCTACAAATGCGACATCGAAAGAATTGGGAAGCGCATAATTAGAGGAATCTCCTTCATAAAATCCCTGCTTTACAAATTTAATTCCTTCGGCGACTGAAAGCGGCCTGCTCATTTCTTTTTGACTGGTTATATAAGCAGAAAATGTATCCATTTTTTGCAGCACAGGTAAAATTCTAGATCCTGCGAGGCCATACCTTTTCTTTGTGTCGATCACAATTTCCAAAGGCATAACGCCATTAAAATTCTTTTCAAAAAATTTAAGGTCCGTATAGATCTTATCAGTTTTGGGTAAATCATCTACAATAAATCCTTCTGTTCGCAACTTAAAAATCCCCATGACTGACAAAACAACCACCAATAACGTAGTGGCATAAATGATGGTTTTATGATTCAATACCCATCGTTCAATTCTTAATAATAAATTGGTAAAAAATTTTACATCCAGATAGTTTAGCTGTCGTTTGCCAGGCACTGGCATAATGCTCAAAGCGGATGGAAGCAGTATAAATGAAATTACAAATATCAGCATGATGCTCACGCCTGCAACTTCTCCAAACTCTTTTAGAATAGCGCTTTTGGTTAAAGCAAAGACCGCGAAGCCGATAGCCGCAGTCAAATTGCAGAAAAGTGTAACCACACCCATTTTGCTTACCATATCAATAAGCGATTGTCTTTTATCCCCGGTTTTTCTATAAGTAGAATGATATTTATTTAAAAAATAAATACAGTTGGGAATACCAATCACCACCACAAGCGGAGGTATCAATGCGGTAAGCAAAGTAATTTTATAGCCAAAAAGCCAGGTAATTCCAATGCTCCATATCACGCCAATGATCACTACGAGCAGCGATAAAACCATTGTGCTTATCGAGCGGAACATCAGTAATAAAATTAAAGCTGATAATGCAAGAGATCCGATTATAAACCATTTCATTTCTCTTGCGATCCTGTCAGCCACTTGCGTGCGTATCAATGGCAAGCCGCTTATGTGTGTCGCAATATTCGTTTTAGTAGAATAGATATTGGTCGCTGCAATTATGTTATTAATAACCCTGGTACGCCCGGAAGAATTTAGTACATCCTTGTTAATACGGATTGCCGCTAAATAACTTTTTGTTGCGGGATTATAAAGAAGAGATTTATAAAATGGCAAGGAATAAAACAACGTCCTTGCGCTATCAAGCTTAGCCTGGGTATTAATGCCGGCTGCAAAAACCGGTATTGCATTTAACTTCCGGGAAGCGGTATCTTTTATAAGATCAACCGCACCTGATACACTCAGTACATCTTCAACATAAGGCACTTTTTTCAGGCTCGCGTTTAACTCCTGGTAAATTAAAAAATTTTCAAGTCTAAAAAAGCTATCCGTTTGAATTCCTATCACTAGAAGATTTCCATCATCTCCGAATTTTTCTTTGAAGTCGAGGTAATCTTTATATTTTGGATTGTCGACAGGAATTGCTTTTGCAAACTCGTAGCTGAGGGATATTTTACTTGCAAAGAAACCCATAGCAACTGTAACAGCAAGCAAAATAAATAACAAAGAAAATTTGTTTTCCAAAACAAACTTCGCAAGGCGTTTCCACATACACAATAAACTTTGCGCAAAGAAACTAAATTATTGCCTGAACTAATGCAGGCTGCACAGCTATATAATTTGTATATAATTTTTAAGAAAAATAAAAGAGGGAAATTATCAATCCTGTTGATGTATCTTCTTCATTTCTTCATTTACAAAATCCATAAGCGCTTTAATATTTTCTGCAGAAAAATCAAATGTAAGGCCGGCGGCTCTATAGAGTTCCGGTAATGTTTTTGTGCCACCAAGGCTCAATGCTTTCATGTAGTTATCAAGCGCCTGTTCAGGATTTTTTTTGTATTGCATCCACATACCGATAGCACCCAACTGTGCAATACCGTATTCAATATAATAGAATGGCACCTCAAACAAATGCAATTGTTTTTGCCATCCGTTGGCCCGGTAATTTTCAAGGCCCGAGTAATCAATAATATCATCAGAAAAATCATTGAGAATTAAAATCCACTGCTCTGTTCGTTGTTCTGGTGTATGCTTTGGATTTTCGTACAGCCAATGTTGAAATTTGTCAATAACGGCTATCCATGGAAATATGGTAATGGTTCTTTCAAGCTGGTGCTCTTTAGCCCTGCGGAGATCATCTTTATTTTCAAAAAAAACATCCCAGTGATCCATGCTGAAAAGTTCCATAGCCATGCTGGCAACTTCAGCAATTTCCATTGGATATTCTTTAAAAGCATTTAAAGAAAGATTGTGTGTAAGAAAGGAATGCACTGCATGCCCGCCCTCATGAACCATTGTTGTTACGTCATGCATTTGCCCTGCCGCATTCATAAAAATAAATGGAGCACCACTTTCTGCAAGAGGACAATTATAGCCACCCGGAGCCTTGCCCTGCCTGCTTTCCAGGTCAAGGTGCTTCATGGCATTCATTTGCGCAAGGCATTCTCCAAAGAAGGGGCGAATCTGCCTGAAACATTCAATCGATTTTTGTAGCAGCTCACTTCCTGTTTTGAATGGTGTAAGCGCTTGGGTACCTTCCGGCTCAGCCTCCACATCCCATGGCCGAAGATCATCAAGCCCAAGCTTTATCTTTTTATTAGCATAAATTTTATTTACCAGTGGCAACACATGCTCCTTTACAGAATCGTGAAAGCGAAAACAATCTTCTTTAGAATAGTCAAACCTTCCAAGCTCTTTAAATTTATAATCCCTGTAATTTTCAAATCCTGCGTTTTCTGAAACTGTTTGACGCTTTTCTATCAATACTGAAAACAGATCATCTAATTCATTTTTGTCCTGTAGCCTTCTTTCATTTATTTTCCTGTAAACTTCTTCTCTTAAATCCCTATCGTGGCTTTCAAGAAATTT
>JBDTMP010000185.1:0-3258 GCA_039934215.1 Ginsengibacter sp. | reverse complement strand
TTAAGATATAAACAAATCCAGGGTTAGGATGAATTAAAACAATGCACAAATTAACTAAAAAAACTACGGGCATATGTTAATCATCACCTAAGATGCAGCGACATATTTTGAAAATGATCTTCACGGTTTATAATATCAATATAATCGTACCTGCAATAATCATCGTTGCCCCAATAGCCATTTTAAGCGTAAGTGTTTCGCCCAAAAAAATAATTGATAAGATAATCGCGATCGCTACACTTGCTTTATCAACCGGCGCCACCAACGATACTTTACCCATTTGCAAAGCTTTAAAATAAAAAATCCATGAAAGCCCCGTGGCAATGCCTGATAGTATGAGGAATAAAATACTATGCCTCGTAAGCGTATGAATGGTATTCGTTCCTCCCCTGAAAAATGCGATGCTCCATGCTAAAATCAATATCACCACCGTTCGTATCGCTGTCGCAAGATCCGTATCTACACCTTTAATACCTATTTTGGCAAAGATGGCCGTAAGCGCTGCAAATACAGCCGACAGAAGTGCGTAAATCCACCACATATTTTTTTAATTTATCGTTTATAATTTTAATTTTTATTGCCAGCGCTATGCACCAGGATTTTTTTCATTCATTCATTGAATTAAAATGCTGGGCCAAAATGTAGCAACGTAAAATAAAATCTTTCCTGCAGTAAGCCATGTTTCTAATACTTATTTTTAAAAATATTAATTACGAAATCATATTTATTCCGTAATTGCAGTATTTTCAGTATCGGGCCGAACCATTTTAGATTTCATTCTAATGCTTAAAATGACTAAATGAATTTATTATACAGGTTATCATTTCTCACTTGTTTCCTGCTTTTTGTTTTCGGCAAAAATACTTTAGCGCAGGATACCCTGACTGTAGATACCATTTCTAAATATAAAATAATAAGTGCGGGGCCGCAGTATAAAAGATCCGGCTGGCATAATTTCTTTTGGGGCAAAAATTACAGGAAAGAATGGAGCACGCCTGTAAAGCTTCCCGCTTTTTACCTGCCTAATGAAAAAGGCGGTCTTATTCCAATAAAAGAAGGTGGCGGCCACCAGACAACTTCTCTGCATCTTCAAACTAAAGACGAAAAAAATTATTCACTGCGCTCGGTTGATAAAAGGCTTGGAAAAGTTTTACCAAAAGAATTCCTGGGCACATTTATAGAAGATCTTGCTAATGATGAAGTTTCCATGTCGAACCCTTACGCCGCAGTTACTGTTCCGCTCATGGCAGAAAGTGCCGGAATTTATCATACCAACCCGCAATATGTTTACCTGCCTGAGCAGCCGGCACTTGATACTTTTAATAAAAAATATGCAAACAATGTTTATCTCTTTGAACAAAGAGTAAAGGGAGATTGGAAAGATGCTGACAACCTCGGCAACTTCGAAAAATATCTTGATTTTGAAGACTTGCTCAAAGAGCTTTTTGCAGAAACAGAGAATCGCGTGGACCAGGCAGCCTATTTAAAAGTAAGGCTCTTTGATATGTTCCTGGGAGACTGGGACAGGCACCAGGATCAATTTGCATGGGGTGTAAAAGAGAAAGGAAAGAAAAAGATATTCGTGCCGGTACCTGTGGACAGGGACCAGGCTTATTTTAAACACAATGGCGTGATCCTTGACCTTGCCATCGCTGCATCAGGATTAAGTTATTTTCAAAGTTTCAAAAGCAAAGTGGGCGACGTAAGAACTTTTAATTATGAAGAACGGGGAACAGACAGGCTATTTACAAATCAGCTAAATCTTGGTGACTGGCAAAGGATTGCCAAAGAATTACAAGCTTCTCTTACTGACGATGTGATTGAGCATTCAATAAAGCAATTGCCGCCGGAAGTGTATTCTATTTCCGGAAATAAAATCACCGCGGCCTTAAAGGCAAGGCGCGGACAAATATTGGATTACGCTATAAAGTATTATTATTTTTTGGCGAAGGAAGTAGAGATTATTGGCACAAAAGGTTCAGAATATTTTGAAGTAAAGCCGGTTAACGAAGATGAAGTTTTAGTGGAACTGTTTAACAAAACAAAAGAGGGCGAAAAGAAATCTGAACCTTTTTATTCAAGAACTTTTTTCAATAAAGAGACAAAAGAAATAAGATTGTACGGCCTGGATGGAAAAGATATATATACAATAGGCACAACCGAAAATAATGCGATAAAGATCAGGGTAATCGGCGGCCCGGATTCAGATTCCGTAACTACGCTTAATGGAAGTATGAAAACGTATGTTTATGATGATAAAGAAAATCATTTTCAAACGGGTGCGAAAACAAAATTTCATCTTTCAGATGACACCTCTAAACATTCTTATGTTTTCATGTATTACATGTATGATAAAAAAGGAATCAAGCCCACATTTTTCTACAGTGATGAAGATCGCTTTTTTGTGGGGCTTGGGTATGGATGGGAACACCATAAATGGAAAAAACTTCCCTTCGCTTTCAAACAATATTTAGGTGTCAATTACTCTCTTTCACAACAGGCATTCAGCATAACTTATAAAGGATTATTCCCCAATGCAATCGGAAAATTTAATCTTTCATTACTGGCAAATTATGATGCGGTAAGATGGACTAATTTTTATGGCCTCGGAAATGAAACACTGCTAACAACCCAGGATAGGGACTATAACAGGATGCGAACTAAAGAAGCGACAGGAAGCCTTGGCCTTAGCCGCCGGCTGGGCAAGAGCTCGATATCTCTAAACGCCTTTTACCGGTCTATAGAAATTATAAATGATAAAGAAAGATATACCGCAAAAGTTATAAGTCCCACTGTGCCTTCCGTTTTTGATACAAAAAACTTTGCGGGCGCAGTTTTTAATTACACCTTTAGCCAGCTCAATAATCTTGCAGTGCCAACGAGCGGAATCACATTAGCAGGCGATGTATCTTTTACTCAAAATGTAAATCAAACTGATTTATCATTCTGGAAATATGGCGGAAAAATTCAATTGTATATTCCTCTCGTTTCTAAATTTTCGTTAGCGACTTCAGCAGGCGTTTCATC
Organism: Ginsengibacter sp.; assembly: GCA_039934215.1. Classification (GTDB taxonomy): domain Bacteria; phylum Bacteroidota; class Bacteroidia; order Chitinophagales; family Chitinophagaceae; genus Ginsengibacter. The sequence continues at coordinate 231 of JBDTMP010000185.1, read as the reverse complement.
AGTAAGCGGCGACCCTGAATTTTATCAATATCCCTCTATTGGTGGCGGCATGGATCTCCGCGGTTTTCAAAGACAGCGGTTTTATGGTAAAACTGCATTTTACAACAGTAATGAATTGCGGTTTATAAGTGATATCAAAACCTATATCATGAATGGAAAAGCAGGCTTGCTTGTATTTGTTGATGATGGCAGGGTATGGATGCCTGATGAAAAATCAAGTACCTGGCATGT
>JBDTMP010000184.1:0-3569 GCA_039934215.1 Ginsengibacter sp. | reverse complement strand
TATAAACTGATTCAACTCGTTTTCTTTGGGGGTTACAGAACCTTAATGGTTCTTAACAATAGCCGCATTTCTATGCGGCTTTTTTTGTTTTCAAGTTTTTTGATAAACATCAAAAACCTAAAAAAATATTTATCTACGTTCCTGTAAATTGATGGAGGTAAGTTGAAATGCAATATAGAATGGGTGCGACATCCCTTGTCGGTATGCTATAAAGTTTTGGAATAAATAATGCAATAGAAAATTTCAATTAAGGAGTTTCATTTAACTCAATTGTAATAATTTTTTGTTGCGTGGTTTTTTTACCCGGCTTGTTTGGAGAAGAATAATTATAATGATTTTTAGATTCTTTATAAGCCGCGTTTAAACTCTCTACTATAATTTTTGCATTTTTATTTTTTATGCGTGAAATCGTAATAATTTTGGGATAACTATTTTTTGGAAGCGCATTAAAATCCGGTTTGGGCAAAGGAACTGACTCAAAATTGTAACTATAGTAACTATTTTCATTTTCTTTCAACCCATTTGCATCCTTCATCTCCTGATGCCTTTCAAATTTATGCGTAGGGATATGAGCGTTGTCAATTTCTAAGTTTCTGAGAGAGTCAATAGAAATAATTTTCTTTCGAAGGTCGGGAAGTAAAGCTTTACGATTGGATGTTTCTTTTTTTTCATTCCGGATTACAAGTAAATTTTTTAAATCTTTATTATAAAATTCAGACATTGCCCGTTCGGACAACTGATCCGTTTTTAGTTTTGCAAGAGATTCTTTTATATCATTTTGAATTTTTTTCCAATCCATTGCATGTATCCCCTTATAAGCTTCTTTTAAATTTTTATTCAATTCATTAATATCAATATGCACATTTAAATTTTGTAATGAATAATCCTCGAGCAATTTTAAAGGCATAAGTTGCAAGACGTTTTCATTAAAAAATAGTTCCGGGATGTTACTATTTTCATCAGAAGCAAACAATCTGTTCTGGTCCTGTTCAGCCAATTTTTTGTTATCCGAATCAAGTTCTCCATTAAACATATTGAAGTCTGTTTTGAAAACAGGTAATAAAGCAAGGGGTAACAGATTTGATGAAGCCACCAGTTGCTTATTGCTGTGGCGTAAATTTTCTTTCTCGATTTTTATTTCAGGAAGCAGCGTCTCAATATTTATGTTTTCAGGTATGACCTTAACAGCGAGATTGGGTTTCGCAATCTTTTTTGCATTTTTTAAAATATAGCTGGTGATCGTTTTCTTTTTTTCCTGGGGGGAAAGCCACGCAACGGAACAAATAATAAATGTTACTAAAAGTAACGCCAGTAATTTTTGCCCATAATCAAATTGTTTTGATACGACCTGCTCATTTGTAATTCGTTTTATTCTGGTTAAAAGTTGCTTTTTACCGGATACCGCTCCAATAGCTAATTTTAGCTTACTTCTCCTTGACTGTTCAAGTCTCAACAAAGCAGATGCATAAGAATAGGGATCGTAGCGGTATTGAATTACAAAATCATCACAACAATTTTCTCTTTCTCTTTTAATAGTTTTTGCAAGTAAAAATATAAATGGATTGAAAAAAAGAATAGTTTCTATTACCGAAATAAAAAGATTTGTGATGTAATCATTTCTTTTTATGTGCGATAACTCGTGAAGAATAATCGCCTCTAATTGATGAGATGATAAACTATTTATTGAAGCGACAGGTATAAGAATCACAGGCTTTAAAAAACCAATGGTAGCAGGGACATCAATATGATTGGAAATCCAAACGCTGATTTTTTTTGTGATATTTAATTGCGCAGCCACCTTTGATGCAAAATGCTGTAGCTCAAAGGGCGGGGAAACCAGGCTCCTGTTAGCGATAAAATATACATAGCGATATGAAGAAAAAAGTTTAAACATTAAAAAAATTAAAAGAAATACATACGAAACAGAGAGATAGGGGAGCGAACCCCTCGCATATGAAATAATGGATCGTATGCCGAATGCAGTTTCTTTAGATGATTCTGCAGGAGTGATTGAGGCAGGGCTTATTGCTATCGAAGAAAAATTTTCATCAATATAAAGACCCGTAATAAAACTAATAATGAACCACAAAAATGAAATGAAAATGAAAAATGTGCTGAGTTTGTTTTTAAAAGCCGATGGAGCATTTTTGTAAGAAACATTTATCGTTTCATAAATGATCCATATAATGAAACCTTGCCACAAGCTATTTAGAATGGCGCTGCCTAAAGCCTGCAAAAACACTGAGTGTTGTAAAGCTGCAAAATCCATATTACTTGTTTTTTAGGTCGTCAAGATATTTTTGAATTTCATCCAGTTCATCCTTCGAAGCCTTTTGATTGCCTAATGCCTGTAGTACAAGTTGTGTCGATGAACCTGAAAATAAACCGTTAATCATTTTATCAAGAAATTGTTTCTGGGTTTTTTGCCGGCTGATTGCAGCCTGGTAAACATGCGTTTTTGCACTGTCGTCTCTTGTTACTAATTTTTTCTCAAACATTATCTGCATAAGTTTCAAAGTAGTTGTGTAGCCTGATATTTTAGTTTTTGAAAGCTCCTCATGTACATCACGAACAGTTGAAAATTCCCGCTGCCAAAGGATTTGAAGAATTTCTAATTCACTTTCAGTTGGCTTGCTATTTTTACGCAGTTTCATTGTTACGACTTTATTCGTAGGCAATATACGATTTTGTTCGTAACGTAAAAATAAATTTTTGATAAAAGGTAATAGAAATGCTACAGGAAATTTATTAACAAACAATGCAAAGGGGCGATGTTACATCGCAAAAAATTGATACCTAATCTTTAATTAAGTTTGCGTCAAAAGATTTAAAATGCAAAAAGAAGAACACAAATTCAGTATCGCCATATATGATTCAATAGATGAGTTAAGCAAGGCAGATTCTTTTTTATTAAATGAAGCACGTTCTGTAACTCAATTCGCTTATGCACCTTATTCTAAGTTTCAGGTAGGAGCCGTTGGTAAATTAATAAATGGGAAAACCGTTACAGGTACTAACCAGGAGAATGCAGCTTACCCCGCCGGCATTTGCGCGGAAAGGGTTTTGCTTTCTTCAGCTTCATCGCAATTTCCCGGTGTAGCAATAGAAACTGTTGCAATCGCATATAATAATTTAAATGGAAACAGTAACAAGCCCGTGAGCCCATGTGGAATTTGTCGCCAGTCATTTGCAGAATTTCAGCATAGAACTAAAAAATCAATTAGAATTATTTTGAGCGGAATGCAAGGAAAAGTCCAGGTAATAGAAAATGCAGCAGACTTACTTCCCCTGGTTTTTGGCGCTGATGATATGCAATAATGTTAATTCAAAACCAGTAAACTTTTTTTGATTATTGCCACACAATCCATTACCTCCTTCCTGGTTATAATTAGGGGGGGTGCAAAGCGAATTTTATCTCCATGTGTTGGCTTCGCGAGCAATCCATTTTCTTTTAGTTCCATGCATAATTTCCATGCGGCATTTTCCTCGGCGTGGCTAATAGTTATCGCATTTAGCAGGCCTTTGCCCCGAACTTCTTTTATATGTTCAGAATTTAGTTTCATTAATTC
>JBDTMP010000183.1:0-2532 GCA_039934215.1 Ginsengibacter sp. | reverse complement strand
ATGGAAAATTTCTCGCTGCGTGGTTTGGCGGAACAGAAGAAAAGAATGATGATGTAGGCATCTGGATGACAAAAGGAAAACCCGGTGAATGGGGCAAAACATTTGAAGTGGCTAAAATAAAAAATGATCCGCATTGGAATCCTGTTTTATTCAGGGCGCCGGATAATAAAATCTTTCTTTTTTTCAAAGTAGGAAAGCAGATTCCGCAATGGCAAACATGGGTAAAGACTTCTGATGATGAAGGCGAAACCTGGTCTGTAGCAAGGGAGTTGGTTAAGGACGATTATGGTGGAAGAGGGCCGGTGCGAAATAAAGTTATTGTATTGTCGGATGGAACGTGGCTTGCGGGGGCATCTAATGAACAGGGTTTATGGAATGTTTTTTTTGACCGTAGTGAAGACAATGGCAAAACATGGGAGACAACGCCATACCTGCAACTTGATCGCAACGAAATAAAAGGGAAAGGTATTATTCAGCCTACTTTATGGGAATCTGCGCCGGGGCAGGTTCATGCGCTTCTTCGCAGTACATCGGGTTTTGTGTGCAGGAGCGATTCCAAAGATTATGGCAAGACCTGGTCTCCGGTTTATAAAACATCTTTACCTAATCCCAATAGCGGAATTGATGTTGCTAAGCTGGATGATGGAACGCTTGTATTGGCATATAATCCCACCGGCAAAGACTGGGGTTCCAGGGGCAAACTTGCACTGGCAATTTCTTTTGACAATGGAAAAACATGGCCTAAGAAAATTGATTTGGAAGACGGAAATATTAAGGATGAATATTCTTACCCGGCCATTATAACTTTTAATGATAGCATAGCAGTAACTTATACATGGAACCGGAAAAAAATTGCGTTCTGGCTGGCAACGAAAGTTTGGATCATGAATAATGCGGTTTCATTTTAAATCAATAATCATATTGCGACAATATGGAAAAAAATAAATTGCCCGGCGGCTTGTGGCCCGTGATGCTAACTCCGTTCCTGGAAAATAATGAAATAGATTATCCCGGCCTTGAAAAGCTAACTAATTTTTATATCGCTTCCGGTTCGCTGGGGTTGTTCACAAATTGCCTTTCCAGCGAGATGTTTCAGTTAACAAATGAAGAGCGATTAAAGTTAGTTCGTGCCGTGGTCGCCACTGCTAATTCAAAGGTCGGCGTAGTTGCTTCGGGAACATTTAGCCAGGATATGAAAACATGTGCTGAGTTTATTAAGCAAGTATATGACACCGGGGTAAATGCGGTAATCGTGATCTCCAATCAAATAGCAGATATAGAGGAAGGCGATGAAGTTTTCAGGAAAAGAATTGATTTGCTGTTGCAACTAACAGGAAACATTCCTCTAGGTTTGTATGAATGCCCTTATCCCTATAAACGGCTTATTTCCCCGGAGCTGATGAAATGGCTGGCGCAAACGGGCCGTTTTTTTTATCACAAGGATACCAGTTGCAATGTGAAATCTATTAAAAATAAATTAGCGTCAGTAGAAGGAACAAATTATTCATTTTACAATGCTGATACTCCTACTGCATTGTCTTCCCTGGAAAGTGGCGCTGCAGGGCTGTCGCCTATAGGAGCTAATTTTTATCCTGAATTATATTCATATTTAATTTCTGAATATAAGCAGGGTGGGAATAGCAAATCATTACAACAATTGAACGACCAATTAAATTTGATGGATGCTATCGCGGATCAATGTTATCCTTTTTCAGCAAAATATTTTTTACAGAAAAGAGGGCTTCCTATGTTAACAACATGCCGTATTCAGCATGGAAAAATGAGATCAGAAAATCATTTGAAAATGAAGTCATTGATGGAAATTTTTTTACAGACTGCAGAACAATATAAAGTGAAGATTGAAAAATATTTATAGCGCTGAAATTCTAAAACACCATCTTCCATGCGAATTATTGACCTTGTTGTTTTCATTGTTTATTTAGTTGGCATTACACTTTTCGGAAGTTCTTTTTTTAAAAAAAACCGGTCCTCCTCATCTTTTACTTTGGGCAATAATAATATTCCGGGCTGGGTGATATCCATGTCCATCTTTGCCACTTTTGTAAGCAGCATCAGTTTTCTTGCTTTGCCCGGCAATGCTTATCTCACCAATTGGAATGCTTTTGCGTTTAGCCTATCGATTCCTGTTGCGTTATTGCTGGCAGTAAAATATTTTGTGCCATTATATAGAAAAATTAAAAGCCCTTCAGCGTACACTTTTCTCGAAAACCGTTTTGGCCCGTGGGCTCGTGTGTATGTCTCATCTTGTTATCTTCTTACACAGGTAATGCGGGTGGGCACTATACTGTATCTGCTGGCGCTTACGCTTAATGCGGTTGTTGGCTGGGATATTATTACGATCATTATCATTACCGGGTTAGCCGTAACTCTTTACTCATTATTGGGAGGTTTTGAAGCAGTAGTATGGACGGATGCGATCCAGGGTATTATTCTTATTGGAGGAGCGCTGGTTAGTGCCTTATATATTTTATTCAACATGCCGGAAGGCCCTGGCCAGCTTTTTACTATTGC
>JBDTMP010000182.1:0-23711 GCA_039934215.1 Ginsengibacter sp. | reverse complement strand
CAATGTGGAAAATTGAGAAATGGAAAAAAGATTGTGAAGAATTACATTTGCGCTTCCACTCAGTTCCTGAACAGGGTGCGTTTGTAACAGATCTATAAAGCTCAATTTTTCGCCCACGTTTATGCAAAAAAAAATACAATCAGCTCTCATTTCGGTTTTTTATAAAGAGGGTTTGGAAAAGACTATCGCACTTTTAAAAGAACGTGATATTACAATATATTCCACCGGCGGCACTCAAAAATTTATTGAAGACTTAGGTGTTTCCTGCGTGCCTGTTGAATCACTTACAGGATTTCCGGCCATTCTTGGTGGTAGAGTTAAGACATTGCATCCATCGGTGTTTGGTGGTATACTGGGAAGACGGGATGTAGAAAAAGATATTGAAGAAATGAGAGAATATAAAATTCCGCTGATTGATCTTGTAATCGTCGATCTGTATCCTTTTGAAGAAACACTAAGGTCAACAACTGATGAAAGCCTTATCATAGAGAAAATTGATGTAGGCGGCCCATCAATGATAAGGGCGGCGGCAAAGAATTTCAAAAACGTTTTGGTGATTGCGGACAAAGGTGATTACAATTTATTGGAAAATATATTGGAAAATCAAAATGCCGAAACATCGCTTGAGGAAAGGAAAAATTTCGCTGCAAAGGCTTTTGATGTTTGCGCGGGTTATGATATCGCGATATCAAATTATTTCAACAAAACTTCCTTTGCAAATCCATTTCTTTCACAAAAAGCTGTTTTAAGATATGGAGAGAACCCTCATCAACATGCCACGTTTGCGGGAAATCTTAATAACCTGTTTAGCCAATTACATGGTAAAGGGCTTTCTTATAATAATATTGTGGATGTAGATGCTGCGATAAATATCATGAATGATTTCAAGCTGCCTGGCGATAAAAATACGAATGCGGATGAGACCATTTTTGCAATCATAAAACATACAAATGTCTGTGGCATCTCAAAACGAAAAGATGTAAAAAGTGCATTTGATGCTGCCCTTGCCGGTGATCCTGAAAGTGCCTTTGGAGGAATTCTTATAACGAATAAAACAGTTGATTTAAGTACTGCGAATGCATTGAAAGATTTATTTTTTGAAGTACTTCTTGCTCCTGGCTTTCATTCGGATGCTTTGGAAATACTCCAGGCAAAGAAGAACCGTATTCTTTTAAAAACGAAACACTTTCCCCAATTGGAAAATCAATCTAAAACCATATTGAACGGAAATTTATCGCAGGATATTGACAAAGGAAATTTTGCTGAATGGAAAGAAGAGGGTGGAAGAGAAGCTAACGAAGAAGAAAAAAATGATTTGATCTTTGCCAATATTATTTGCAAGCATTTAAAAAGTAACGCGATTGCCGTAGTTAAAAATATGCAGCTAATTGGTAAAGGATGTGGCCAAACTTCACGGGTTGATGCCTTGAAACAATCCATTGCAAAAGCGCAACAATTTAATTTTGATCTTAAAAATTCAGTCGTAGCAAGTGATGCATTCTTTCCATTTGATGACTGTGTAAAAATTGCGCACGAAGCCGGTGTTACGGCGTTTATACAGCCTGGTGGCTCAATAAGAGATAAGGATTCTATTGAATATTGCAAACAAAATAATCTTGTAATGGTACTTACCACCTTGCGCCATTTTAAGCATTGATTAAGCATTTGTTTTTAATAAAAATTCCTCGTATGCATTTCGCCATTCCAAATCATTATTGCCCATGAGATGATTGTGCATGATAATTATGAAAGTTCCATTTACATTTTTGCACGTGTTATAGAAGTACATTAGTTCTTCAAAAGATTCTTTTGGCGTAAGTTTTTCGCGGAAGATTACATTGCTGTCCATGTAGCAAAATGGATGTAATCTTAAATTGGTTTTCTCTTCCCTTTCAATATCATACCAGTAGAAAGAATTTGTGTAAGACGCCCGGAAACCATTAACGGCGCCGTATCCCATGGAGAATTCATCCTTTATTCCTGCCCCTGCAAGCTGGCGATAGGTAGCTGGTAAACTAAAGCGTAAATAATGTTGCCTGCTTTTTTGAATAGTAGTTTCCGTTATTTCTTCCAATAAAAACTTTTCTTCTCTCAATTGTTTTTCATTCTGCGAGGAGAAATAAGAAGGGTGTAATCCTATGTCATTTTTGTTCGCGAGCCTTTGTATCAGCCTCTTCATTTCGGTTTTGTAAGGGCTGATGTTTTTATCATATTTAGTTCCGGTTGTTGAAACTAAAAAAAAATATGCCGGGTGCACATTAAGTTGTTCATGAAGCTGGCGGAAAAATTCAAAATTGTCAAAAGGGTCTTTTAATTTTCCTTCTAAAATTTTAAAAGCTGCTGAAATTTTTTTGTAATCCTGCTGTCCTAATAATCTGAGTAGTTGACCCGCGTTTCTTATAAAGCCTTTATGGCGCCATTCGAAAGCTATATCCACATCGTAAGTTGGTAGAAAATTGAATTTATTTTCTTTTATTTTAAAACGTGGAAATTTGTTTTGAATATGGGCTGCAAATAATTCCAGCCACTTATCTATTAAAGGTATTTTTAAAAATCCATTGGTTGAAGCCAGCGATTGCTGATGGTCATATCTCCCGTATTGGTCTTTATTGTGAGGCAGATATTCTTCATACCTGCTAAGCAAATAAAATACCGCCGCAAAAATATCAAAAGTAAAATTTCCTTCGCTTTTCTCATTTGCAAAGAAAGCAGCTAACCCCGCTTCGTCAAATATTTCGATATTTTGTTTATAAATTTTTTTTTCAAAAAGCAGCCTGCTTCCTTTTATATTTATAACACCTTCCTGGTAGTGATATTCAGTGTAATTTATTTTTATAGCATCACTTTTCTCAAAATTCTTTTTATCAGTTGTAATGTAATATTCGATTCCGAAATTTTCCTGAAAAATAAACTCAGCAACATATTGTAATCGTGGGGTAACGGTATCTGATAAAAGTAAAATCATCCTTCTTTAATCGCTTTTATTAAAACGCTCTTTCCACATTTCGTTAAAAGTTTTTTTGCTAAACTCAAGATCCGAGCGATACTTGTTCCAGTCTTTGAACAATTTATTAACGACTTTATTTTTCAACTTTCCATTTCCCATATTCATCATACCGCGTTTCATTGAAGCCAGCCTCCACAGTTTCCATGCAGTTTTTTCTGAAAAAGTTGTGAATCCTTCTTCCACGCTTTCCTTCCTGTTTATTAAAAGGAGTTCATGAAGATTTATTTTTACTGCACATACTTCAGTACAATTTCCGCAAAGTGAGGAAGCATAACTAAGATGTTTGTACTCGTCCATGCCTTGCAAATGTGGTGTGATTACACTCCCAATGGGCCCGCTATAAGTACTTCCATAGGTATGCCCGCCAATGTTCTTGTAAACAGGGCAGGCATTGAGACATGCTCCGCATCGTATACAATAGAGGCTTTCACGTTGCTTCGGATTTGCCAGAATATTGCTACGGTTGTTGTCAAGCAAAATCACGTACATATCATCAGGTCCATCTGTTTCGCCGGGTTGTTTAGGCCCGGAAATAATACTGTTGTAAACTGTAACTTTTTGACCGGTTCCATAGGTTGCCAAAAGGGGCCACAACAATGCGAGATCGGTCATCGAAGGCAAAACTTTTTCTATGCCTACAATTGCAATATGCGTTTTTGGCCACGCCATACTAAGGCGGCCATTGCCTTCATTTTCGGTCACTGCTATCGCACCTATATCACTGATGATAAAATTAGCGCCGGTAATTCCAATTTCAGCTTGTGTATATTTTTCTCTTAATTTATCGCGGGCAACCAATGTTAATTCTTCAGGCGAAAGCCTGGAAGGCGTTCCTAATTTTTCTTCAAAAAGTTTAGCAACATCTTCTTTGCTCTTATGCATAGCAGGAGTTACAATGTGATAAGGCGGCTCGCCATCCAATTGCTGAATGTATTCTCCAAGGTCGGTTTCAACACTTTCAATATTATTTTTTTCAAGGAATTTATTCAGGTGAATTTCCTCGGTAACCATGCTTTTACTTTTCACGATACTCCTGCAATTTTTTTCTTTGCAAATGTTTAGTATTTCGTCTAAGGCTTCCTGTGAGTTTTGCGCCCAAATTACTTTACCACCTCTTTTTGTAAACTGCATTTCAAAAGATTCCAATTGCTGGTCGAGCGTTTCAAGTGCTTTCCATTTTACATTTTTTGCCCTTTCTCTGGCGAGGTTTGTATTTTCAAATTGCTGCATACCTTGCGGGACTGCGGCATTGTACCTGGCAATATTAAAATTGATTTTTTGCCTGTGATCCAGGTCTGCACTCTTGATAGTACTTTTTGCTTTAAATGTAGAAGCGTTTTCAGTCATTGTTATTATTTATTTCCCTTTCCCAATATTCCTTTGGTGAAATTATTCTGGTTCCTTTATATATTCTCATTGTAAAGTCATTGCTATTTCCTGTAATTAAATATTCAGCATTTGAAGCATCCGCAAGTTCAAGAAGCTTATTATCTGATAAGTCCTTAATAAGATTAATTCTAACTACAGGATAATATTGGATAGCTTTTTTTTCGATATACGACAGAAGTAATTTTGCCTTTTCCAAAAAATCAGGGTATTTACTAAATCTTTTACGATTTAATACATCCAGATATTCTTTAAAAAGAGCGGCAGAAATACAAAATTCAGTTTTGTCATCAGAAAGGAAATTGTCTATAATCAAATAAGGATAGCTGGTTTGAATTAATGCGGAAACTAAAATATTTGTATCAACTATTATTTTTGGCATTTTTTCTTACAGCATTAACCTCTTTATTTATATCATCCATTGTCATTTTTGAAAGCCCGTATTTTTCCGCAAGACTAACAGAATTTTTAAGATTTTGTCTATAAATCTCTTTCGTTATAATATCGATAAATTCAGAAAATGAAAGTTTATCAGCTTTCAAGCCAAACTTATTATATTCCAATTCTGATATAGATATATTTATAGTACGCATATAATCGCTTTGTTATAATTCAAATTTAATCAGAAAAAAATAAATACATTTTCTTCTCTTAGTTCAACATTTTCAATTCCTTCCCAACTTTTACGAAGGCTTCAATTGCTTTATCCAAATGTTCCGTTTCATGTGCTGCGCTCAGTTGCACTCTTATACGCGCCTGCCCTTTTGCTACCACAGGAAAGAAAAAGCCAATTACATAAATTCCTTCATCCAATAGTTTTGCTGCAAACTCCTGGGCAAGTTCTGCTTCATACAACATTATGGGTACAATTGGATGCTCGCCAGGCTTTATATCAAACCCTGATTCCGTCATTTTCTTTCTAAAATATTTTGTATTGCTTTCAAGTTTATCACGCAGATCAGTGGTTTCACTCAGCATATCGAAAACCGAAATTGACGCTCCGACAATACTGGGCGCGACCGTATTACTGAATAAATAGGGACGGCTTCGCTGGCGCAGCATTTCAATAATTTCTTTTTTCCCTGATGTAAAGCCGCCGCTGGCGCCGCCAAGGGCTTTACCTAATGTGCCGGTAATTATATCAATCCTTCCCATGACGCCGCGATATTCATGTGTACCTCGCCCGGTTTTCCCGAGGAAGCCTGTGGAATGGCATTCATCAATCATCACGATGGCATTATATTCATCAGCTAAATCACAAATTTTATCAAGCTGTGCAATAGTTCCATCCATACTAAAAGAACCATCTGTTACTATAATTCTGCTGCGAAGATGCTGGGTTTCTTTTAGCTTGTTTGCCAGGTCTTCCATGTTGTTGTGCTCATAGCGATAACGTTGCGCCTTGCACAAGCGAACTCCATCTATAATACTTGCATGGTTTAATGTATCAGAAATAATTGCATCTTCTTCACCAAATAATGGTTCAAAAACACCACCATTTGCATCGAAACAAGCAGCATATAATATCGTATCTTCTGTTCCCAAAAAATCAGCGATCTTTTTTTCAAGCTGTTTATGAATGTCCTGCGTGCCACAAATGAATCGTACGCTGCTTAAGCCATATCCTCGTTCATCTATATATTTTTTTGCGGCTTCTATTACTTTAGGATGAGCAGAAAGGCCCAGATAATTATTAGCGCAAAAATTTAAAACTTGTTTTCCGCCTACTTCTATTTCGGCGCCCTGGTCGCTGGTAATTATTCTTTCATTTTTATATAATCCCGCTTTTTTTATTTCTTCAAGATCCTTACCAACGCGTTTTACAAAATTTTCATTCATTCGATTTAATTTTGAATTACGCAAACCTACAGAAATAGACAGATTTTTACGCCACTTAATGTGAAAAGAAGAAAGTTGAAATCTAATTGTAACTTTTTGTGCATGAGTCCGTATAATAACAAATTAAAAGCTTCGGAGTAATTCTAAACTGCCTTTAAGTGTATGAATGAGAAAGAATACAATGAATGTGTAAATCTTTACGCGGATGGTGTTTACAGGTTCATTCTTAAAAATTTGCGACATGAAGAAGATTCCAAAGATGTGGTTCAGTCTGCATTCGAGAAGCTATGGATTAACCGGGAGGCAGTAGAAAATGAGCGGAGTAAATCTTACCTGTTTACGGTGGCTTATCACCAGATGATTGACCACATAAGAAAAAATAAGAGGATCAGTTTGCAGGAAGATTTTTCAAATGAAAAGAGGACAACCAAAGAACCCCAGCAAAATGTAAAAAAGATATTAAACGAAGCATTGTACAGGTTAAGCGAAACACAAAGAAGCCTCGTACTGTTAAAGGATTATGAAGGGTATAGTTATGATGAAATAGCACAAATTACTTCGTTAAGCATAAGCCAGGTAAAAGTTTACCTGCACAGGGCGAGAATACAGTTAAAAAACTATTTGGTGAAACAGGAAAATGTAATTTAAATGGAAATAAACAGGACTAATTACGAAGAATATTTTTTGCTTTTCGCCGATAATGAATTAACGGATTATGAAAAGATAGAAGTATTGAGATTTATCAGGGAGAATAAAGATCTTGAAGATGAATTTATAATGATACAGGATACTGTTTGCAAGCCTGATAATACAGTAATGGAAAATAAAGCAAGTTTATTAAGAAAATCGGGATTTGATTTCATTACCGAAAAAAATTATGAAGAAATATTTGTTCTGTATCATGATGGTGAATTGAATGATGAAGAGAAAAGAGAAACAGAATTATTTTTCAGCCGGCATCCGCAACTAAAAAAGGAGTTCGATCTTTTAAAAGTTGTAAAAATTGTTCCTGAAAGCTCAATTATATTTTCAGAGAAACAATCTTTATACAAAAAGGAAAAGTCCGGCAGAGTAGTTCCTTTAATTTTTTGGAGATTAGTGGCCGCCGCAGTTTTTATAGGATTTGGCTTTTGGATATTCCAGGCATATTATCAGCCGGCGCCACAATTACCCGGTATTGTAAAAAATGTAAACCCGGTTAAGAAAACAGAAATAGCTTCTTCTAAAAATAGCCAGGAAAATAAAAATAAACCAACTGAAAGTGTTGTTGCAAAAGAGGATAATAGAAATAAAAATGTTGCTGAAAAGGAAAAATCCGTTTACAAAAAAGAACTAAGTAAGCATAATGTGAAAGTTGAAAAAGATGAACCGTCCTTTGTGCAGGCAGTTATTAAAAATGGGAAAGAAAACGACTATGGAAAAGAGGTTCCTGCTGAAAATATAGATCCCGATGTTGCAGCAGTGTTACAAAATAAAATTAAAAGCATGCCGATGGCGAAGGCAATTGAAACTGATGATATTTCTTTTAACGGAGATATAGAGGTGAAACCAGCCGAAAAAGATAATAGCAATAGTAATCCTGTTATGCAGGCCCAGACAGCCTCTTACATCAGCGATGCCAATGTAAAAAATGAAAATTATGTATTCTATAATATCACAACCGAAGAATTTAGAAAATCAAAAGTAGGGGGATTTTTAAAAAAGGTTAAGCGGATTGTTGAAAGAAGCAATCCTGTAACCCGTCTTTTTTCGGCAGAGGATAAACAAGTAGCTTCAAATTAATATTTTCAAAATAAATTTTACTTATCTCACAATTAAACAAAATGAAAAAGACAGTACTGGCTTTTATGGCAATATTATTCACAATCCATTCTTTTGCCCAGGATGATTCAATAGTTGTGCGAAAACAAAATGATACGATACGAATAGGAGGCATGATCATTTTAAAAAAGGGCGACACATCACATACCAAGCGTGTAAGAGTAACCATTGGTAACAAGCGTAAGGAAAAAAATTCCAACATCAGTACCGCTTCATTTATAGTTGACCTGGGCTTTGCAAACTGGACTGATAAAACTAATTACGGTTCCGCAACTTCAGAGGGCTACATTGTAAATCGCCCCGGCACAGCGGCGCTTGGTGAAAACGATTTTAAATTGAAAACCATAAAATCGGTAAATGTGAATATTTGGTTTTTTATGCAAAGGCTTAATCTAATAGAGCATTACGTAAATCTTAAATACGGGCTTGGAATTGAATTGAATAATTACCGGTTTAAGCCTGCAGTTAGTTTCAACGAGGGAGGCGCTAATCCTTATAATCGCACACAGGATATATCGCATCCTTTCATCTTTAGAGATTCGATAAGTTTTTCAAAAGATAAACTTGCAGCAGATTATGTTACGATTCCTTTTATGTTGAATTTCAGGACAAATCCAAATAGTTCATCAAAGGGACTAAGCCTCAGTGCCGGTGTAAGTGCGGGTTATCTTTACAGCAGTCGTAATAAACAAATAAGTGATGAAAGAGGTAAGCAGAAAAACCGAGGCGATTACGATCTTGAAAAATGGAAATTTTCTTACATCGCTGAACTTGGACTAGGACCTGCACATTTGTATGGTTCATATAGCCCTAATTCTATCTTCAAAAAAGGATTGAATTTTATGCCGTATAATATCGGGATAAGATTGAGTAACTGGTAAAAATTTTCACGTATTTATTTTGAGCGTAAATACAGGCCTGCTTTGAAAAAATCAGGTTTTTTTTTCACACTATTTACTCAGGTGCATACTTCTTTCTTTATATAATTGCCTGAAATAAGGATCACGCAAATCTTTTATAAAGCGAATTGATTCACCTGTACTTTTCATTTCCGGTCCTAATTCTTTATTTACATTGGGAAATTTATTAAAAGAAAAAACAGGCTCTTTAATTGCAAAACCTGTAAGCTTTTTTTCAAAAGTAAAATCTTTCAGCTTTGCTGCGCCAATCATAATTTTAGTAGCAATATTCAAATAAGGAATTTGATATGCTTTGGCAATAAAAGGTGTCGTCCTGGATGCTCTCGGGTTTGCTTCGATAACATACACTTCACCATTTTTAATAGCAAACTGAATATTTATCAATCCTTTTATATGCAATGCTCTCGCAATTTTTTCAGCATATTCTTCCATGGTATGAACAATCAAAGGCGACAAATTGAATTCAGGAAGTACAGCATTACTATCACCGCTGTGAATACCAGCCGGCTCAATGTGCTCCATTACTCCCATTACATGAAAATCATCTCCATCAAAAATGGCATCGATTTCCGCTTCCTGGCAACGGTCTAAAAAATGATCGATCAGTATTTTATTATTTGGTAAATGTTTCAATAAACTGAGAACACCTTTCTCCAGTTCTTCATCATTTAAAACAATACGCATACGCTGGCCGCCCAGCACGTAACTCGGTCTTACCAAAACAGGATAGCCAACTTCTTTGGCAACTTCTATAGCATCATCAGTATTAAAAGCGGTTCCATAATTTGGATATGGAATTCCAAGTTCCTTCAGCATATCACTAAAGCGGCCCCGGTCTTCAGCAATATCCATATTGTCAAATGATGTTCCGATAATTTTTATGCCTTTTTCGTCTAATCTTTTTGCAAGTTTCAAAGCAGTTTGCCCGCCAAGCTGCACAATAACTCCTTCAGGCTTTTCAAGTTCAATAATATCCCATATATGCTCCCAGAAAACGGGTTCGAAATATAATTTATCGGCAACATCAAAATCGGTGGAAACCGTTTCAGGATTACAATTGATCATGATGGCTTCGTAGCCGCATTCTTTTATTGCCAGTAATCCATGTACACAGCAATAATCAAATTCAATTCCCTGGCCAATTCTATTAGGGCCACTGCCTAAAACAATTATTTTCTTTTTTGAAGATGGAATAGATTCGTTGTGGATAATGCTAGTTGTCATTAAATTTTATTTCGATTTTATCCTTCAATATTTTTATAAGCTTTTGTAAAGCCCGGCCTTATCATTCTCCAAATTATTTTATCGGGTTGTTTGCCATCAAGCATGCCAAATAAAACCGACGGATGCTTTTGGTGCTGGAAATATAAAGCAGTTTCTTTTCTTGTCGGCATTTCTTTAAATACCATTTTGCTTTCATCATAAATTTCATCATACTGTTTTCTTATTAATTCCTGAGTTTGCTTTACCCAGTTATAAAATTCATCCGGCACTCTTTCCAGTAGTTCTTCTATGCATTTGCCCTCCTTCATATACTCCCAAATTGCAACGTTGGATATACCTGTAACAATCCTGTGCAGCTTAATATATTCGCTAAATTTTATTTTTGTTCTAAAAGAATTTTCAAATTTTATTACAAACCCTTCTTTGTTTTCCCAATTAAGATTTGCTATTTTTTCGAGGTCATTTATTCCATCGTAATAAGTAACCGTTTTAAATCCGGGATTATTATTTAAGAGTTCATCAAACCCGGTTTCATTGTTTATTATGGATAATAAAATCAAATCATCACTATCTCCATAATCAATTACTATCCTGTTTTCAGGATAAATTATCTCAAATAAATAAGTTTTATCTTTTTCAATTTTTTCAAAAGTATCACGATATTTGGTATGCAAAATTGTATTTGCATGAACAGCCTGTTTACTATCAAAGCTGCCTCTTGTTGCGATAAATGGCTTATCATTTATCCAGTACAGGATACCCAGGGAGCCATCTAATTTTTCCTCAACAACAAATGGCAGTGAAGGAATCTCAGACGGACTGAGTTCGTTTAAATTAAAAAATTTTCTAAAAGGCCTGGCAACAATATGTAAGTCTTGATCCAATATTAAACCTCTTGCCATTAAAGTAATTTCATTCCACACTTTATCATATTGGGCTTTTGCAGAATAATTGTAGATAAAAAGATTTTCTGATGGATGCTTTGCAACATTCACCATTCTTTCATTTACCATTTCTTGCAGCAATTCTTTATTTAACTGCATAAAGTGTTATTATTATTGTCTCAGCTATTTATCATTCATTATAAAATAAGGCGTCTTTGCTTTAAACACGCATGGTTATTATTCATGGCTCGTAAAGTTTTAAGTTTTTAATAAATCTGAAATCCTTTTTATTAAATGTAAATAATTGAAAATTCAGATTGAGCGCAGTCGCTGCAATAAATGCATCTGCCATTAATAAACCATGGCTTGACGAATAAGTAATAATTAAATCTTTGGCAATTGTACAAATTTTATCGGAGAGAAAGACGCTGTCAAATGGTTCAAGCTGCTTTAAGATTCTGTTCTTATCTAACTTGGTTTTGGTGCCTTGTATCATTTCAATAATTGTAATAATAGATATGCAAGGTTTAATATTTCTATTACTAAAATCATAAAAAGCATTTTCGGCAACCTGATTAAACTTTTTATTTTTATCAAAAAAATTTATCAAAACATCTGTATCAATCAGTATGCTGCTTTTTTCCTTGTCCATGCTTTTTTTCTTATAATGGATCCGTCTTCAAGTTTTAAATCTGTAAGGGAACCTACCATACCTTTTGGATTAAATTTTCTTTTAGCCTTGATGATTTTTACTCCATTTTCAACTTCGCTGCCTAAACTTTCATCATTATCTTTCATGCTTGATGAAATCGCTAAAACCCGTGCCAATGTTTGTATAGCATTCAATGCTTTTTTATTTTCTGATTTTAAAATTAATGTTTGCATTTACAATTTTATTGTTTATCAATGTTACAAATTCCTTACTCAAAGGTACTATAAAAATAAGGCGTCTTTGCTTCAAACTCTGCACTGCAGGTATCTACCATTTTATAGACTCTTGTTATTCCAAACTCCTTTCTTTTTTGATAAACATCCTCATCTGAACTGCCATCTTTCAGGATGCGGGCAATTTGTTCATCACCAAAACCAAGATGCTTTGCTTTTTTTAAAAGCCCGGGAGTTATGGTTTCAAGATTAACTTTTATAAGTTCTTTTTCGCAATCACATATTTTTTGAATCTGGTAAATAAACCACCTGTCTATTCCTGTTGATTCACAAATACGTCGCACACTTACACCAATCATCAAGGCATCTTTAATTCTGAAAATGCGGTCCCATTTCGGGATTTTAATGTATTCAATAACCTCTTCAGCATACATCAGGCTTTTTCCATAATAGCCCAGCCCAACGGCCTCGTTTTCCAAACTCTGGCAAGCCTTCTGAACGGCTTCTGCAAAGCTTCTTCCAATAGCCATTACTTCGCCTACTGATTTCATTTGAAGCCCGAGCGTATCATCGGCGCCTTTGAATTTATCAAAATTCCACCGGGGTATTTTTACAATAACATAATCCAGTGCCGGTTCAAAATATGCCGAGGTAGTTTTGGTAATTTGATTTTTTAATTCATCTAAAGTAAAACCTATTGCAAGCTTCGCCGCAATCTTTGCGATAGGATATCCTGTTGCTTTACTTGCTAATGCTGATGACCTGCTTACCCGTGGATTTATCTCAATAGCAATTAGCTCTTCTGTTTGAGGATTTAAAGCAAACTGTACATTACAGCCGCCCGCAAAATTCCCAAGATCTCTCATCATTGCAATGGCGGTATTCCTCATATTTTGATATGCAGTATCGCTCAACGTCATAGCCGGCGCAACTGTTATAGAATCGCCGGTATGAATCCCCATTGGGTCAAAATTTTCCACCGTGCAAATGATCACAACGTTATCATTGTTATCCCTAAGTAGTTCCAGTTCAAACTCTTTCCATCCAAGCATCGCTTTTTCAACAAGAACTTCGTGCATAGGAGATGCGGTAAGGCCGCGGTTCAATGCTTCATCCAAATTATCTTTGGTATGCACAAAACTTCCACCGGTTCCACCCAAAGTAAAAGAAGGGCGGATAACCAGGGGGAATCCAATTTCCTGTGCAAATTCTTTTCCCTCTAAAAATGAATTGGCAGTTTTTGCAGGAGCAACGGGAATCTTCATTTCAATCATCCATTGCCTGAATTTTTCCCGGTCCTCAGCTTTATCAATTGCTTTAATATCTACTCCAATCAACCGTACATTATGTTTTTCCCAAATACCTAATTCATCCCCTTCTTTACAAAGATTCAATGCAGTTTGCCCGCCCATAGTAGGCAATACCGCGTCTATATTGTTTTCTTCCAGTATTTGTTCAATACTTTCAATAGTAAGCGGAAGCAGGTAAACTTTATCTGCCATCATAGGATCTGTCATGATGGTAGCTGGATTACTGTTGATCAAAATAACTTTAATTCCTTCTTCACTAAGACTGCGGGCGGCCTGTGTTCCCGAGTAGTCGAACTCGCAAGCCTGGCCAATAATTATAGGGCCGGAACCGATGATCAAAACAGAATGGATAGAATTGTCTCTGGGCATTTATACGTGTTGAATTGCGCCAAAAATAAATGTAAATGTTGACAGCTAAGAAGAAAATTATTCTTGATCTCACTAAAAAAACTATAGCTCTTTTTAATACGATCTTTTGCATACTTTTAACAAAAAATATAAACTTATGAAGCACACTTTATCATTAATTTTTTCAGTGATCTTCCTCACTGGAACAACTGTACAGTCTTTCGCAGCTTTTGTAATTCCAAACAATACCGGGATTGAAAATCCGGGGAAACCAGCAACAACTACGGTTTCCGCTGCCTTGTCAGAATTTATGCATCTTTCCAAAAAAGAAAGAAGATCACGCATTAAGGAAGCCAAATCTGAAATCAAAAAAATTAAGGCGGAAAAAAAGGCCGGAAGTGAGCCATCTACTAACCAGGTATTATTAGTTATATTGGCAATAATTCTGCCGCCTCTTGCCGTGTATCTTCACGAAGGCGAGATAAACAATAAATTTTGGCTGGACCTGGTGTTAACGCTTTTATTCTTTTTACCGGGGGTAATTTATGCGCTGATTGTTGTGCTTAAAAAGGATTGATAATTAAAATGAAAAAAGCAAGCGCTTTTAAGTGCCTGCTTTTTTCATTTTTGATTAAAAAATTATGCAAGATAATTTTTATCAGTTCCATATAAATCATTGAACATTTTTTTCAATAAATATATTTTCCCCATCCATTCATTTTTCTCCTTAGTTTTTATTTCCCCCATAAAACGTTCAACTTTTTCCACAGTGTCTTCAGCATTGTCCAGGAGATAGTCTGTTTGTTTTTTAATGCGGTCAAAAAATTCGTCTCTTTCTTCCTTAGGCATGCTATAGAATTTTAAAAGAGCGACCCCAATTGATGCTCCCAAAATAATTCCAGCAATGGTAGATGATTTTGCCATGATAATAATTTTAAAAATTTTAGGCGTTATTTTGTATTTATATGAATATGTTTTTTCCTAAAAAGAATACCTTACATAAACCGTTCCTATTTTTTCTCGCCGTCCTTTTCTGCTTTCACGTTCCGGGCCAGGTATTTTCTCCAAAAAAGTATCCCAAAGGATATTTTATTTATCCTGTTGAGGCAAAAATCGGGCTTGCAGCAAACTTCGGCGAACTACGCCCTAATCATTATCACATGGGTCTTGATTGCCGCACTGAGCAGGTTGTGAATAAAATAGTAAAGGCAGCTGCAGATGGTTACATAGCGTATATAAAAGTGGAGCCTTTTGGCTTTGGCCAGGCCATCTATATTAATCATCCAAATGGATTGACAACGGTTTATGGCCACTTAAATTCATTCTTTCCTGCGCTTGAAGATTATATAAAACAGCAACAGTACAAACAGCAATCGTGGAAAGTATATCTCGATATTCCCCCCAAAATGTTCCCGGTAAGGCAGGGGCAATTTATTGCAAAAAGTGGCAACACCGGCGGCTCACAAGGCCCGCATTGTCATTTTGAAATACGGGATACTAAAACCGATAAAGTTTTAAATCCTCTTTTATTTGGTTTTAATATTCCTGATAATGTACCGCCAACAATAATTCGTTTAGCCATGTATGATAGGTGCAGGAGTATTTACAGCCAATCTCCAAAATTATTCAGTCTGAAAAAGGTTGGCGGAGATTATACCACCACCACACCTGTAATTCCTGTTAACACTGATAAAATAAGCTTCGGCATCTCGGCCAATGATAAAGTTTCGGGATCATCAAACCCCAATGGTATTTATGAAACTGTTCTTTACCTTGATAATGAGCCGATCGTAGGTTTCCAGCTTGATAGTATAAGCTATGATGAAACAAGATATCTCAATGCACATATTGATTATAAAACCAAGGCTGCGGGAGGTCCATATATTGAGCATGTATCAAGATTGCCCGGCTACCCTGAAGGAGGAGTTTATACGGATATAAAAGGCGATGGTATCATTGAATTAAAAGACGATAGTATGCATCTTGTGCGAATAGTTGTAAAAGATACTTATGGAAATACTTCCACATTAAATTTTAAAATAAAAAGGGGAATTATTATAGAAACCGGTAAACGGGATGATTCTGCCTCTTTTCATCAGCAGCAAGAATTTCATCCCGGTTTTGTAAATATTTTTGAAAGTGAAGATCTCCAGCTTATCCTTAACCCCGGGGATCTTTACGATTCGGTTTCATTTATTCAGTCAAAAAAGCCTTCCATTTTGCAGAATTCATATTCTGATTTTTTTTCAGTTGCATCGGGGTTAATCCCTGTTCACAATTATTTTACCATAAGAATAAAAGCCAATAAGGACGTACCGCCGGAGCTTCAGACTAAAATGCTGATGAAGAGAGAATGGGCAAATAAAACAGAGGTTGTGAAAGCTGTAAGAAATGGAGATTGGTACACGGCAAAATTTCGTGATTTTGGAAATTTTGAATTGATTGCAGATAATGTGCTGCCTGTAATTGGAGGCGGATTTGCTGACAATGCTAATCTTTCAAAATCAACAAGTATTATTTTTATACCAAAGGATGATAATGATGAAATAAATAATTTTACGGCTGAACTTGACGGTAACTGGTTACGATTCACAAACGATAAAGGACGGTCCTTCATTTATCAATTTGATGAAATGTGTTCCCGCGGCAGTCACGAATTAAGAATTTCTGTTCAGGACGAGGCAGGAAATATGTCCCAAAAAATACTTCATTTTACCAGGTAAAAAAACAAATATGATACAATTACAGGAAGGCGACAAAGCGCCAGATTTTAAATCGAAAGATCAAAATGGAACTCTAATAACTCTAAAAGATTTTAAAGGAAAAAAAGTGGTGCTTTATTTTTATCCTGAAGATGACACTCCTACCTGTACTATCGAAGCCTGTAATCTTCGGGATAATTATGCTTTACTTAAAAAGAAAGGTTATATAATCCTTGGAGTAAGTCCTGATGATGAAAAAAAGCATAAGAAATTTGAAGAGAAATATAATTTGCCTTATACATTAATTGCAGATCCTGATAAAAAAATAATTGAGAAATACGGCGTATGGGGAGAAAAAAATCTCTACGGCCGTAAATATATGGGCTTGCACAGAACGACATTTTTGATTGATGAAAAGGGAATTATTGTAAAGATTTTCAAAAAGCCTAAGTCAAAAATCCATTCTGAAGAAATAGTAAAGGCATGGGAAGCGATAAAGTAAGAAAAGAGTATAACGTTAGTTTAGCTCATATCAGGATAAAAGAAAATTCCTGGATTGCAAAAATTGCCGCAAACAAATTAAGGTCTCAGAATGTCGCGATTGTTTTAGGTAAGACGATTCATCTTTACAAAGTAAGTAAAGACAGGTTTTTAGAAGATACCAGGTGGGTGAAGCACGAATCTTGTCACCTGCGCCAATTTCAAAACCACGGTTATTTTTTATTTATTTTAAAGTACTTATGGGAAAGTATGCTGCACGGCTATTACAATAATAAATATGAAGTGGAAGCCCGCCTTGCAGAGGAAGATTAGAATAATTTAAAAAAGTTTTAAAGAAGATTTTCAATTCTTATGCTTGCAGAAGAAAATAGTTTTAATAAACTCGTGCGACTTTACCCAAGTAATTTTTACCCCGTTGTGAAATTTAATCCTGCAAAAGAACGCTTGTTGGCTTTTGATTTTACTGAGAAAAATATTGAGTTGCAACAAATAGACCTGCAGGACACTGAAGAATTAGGTAATTATATTTCAGATCAATTAAAAATAAAGAAAGCAAAATTCGGGTATGGAGGTTACAATGAGCTTCGGTCTTTATATAAACGCAGTAGCCTCTTCGATAAAGATCTTAAAGACAAAACAAATTTAAATTTAGCGGAAGAGCCAAGACGCTTACATATTGGAATTGACATTTGGGGTGCAACAGGCACAGAAGTTTTCGCACCTTTGGATGGTTGGGTACATAGTTTTGCTTATAACCGCCAGTTAGGTGATTATGGTGCAACTATTATTCTTTTGCATCGATTGAAAGGCCTTTCTTTTTTTACATTGTATGGCCATGTAAGCCTGAAGGATATTGCAAACTTAAAGGAAGGAGGATATATAATCCGAGGGCAAAAACTTGCGCACTTTGGCAAATCAGAAGAAAATGGACATTGGCCCTCACACCTGCATTTTCAAATTATAAAAGATATTACTCGTTATAGAGGAGACTACCCGGGCGTTTGTAAATTAAGTGAAAGTAAAAAATATCTTCAAAACTCCCCGGATCCCGATCTGATATTGAATATGAAGAGATTTATCACGTTTTAGGTCGGTAATTTTACGGTCGTGTATATAGGCAATAATACTCTTGCATTTCATTTTTTTCAGAGATAAGTTTGGGAAATAAAAGACGGCTCCGTATCGTTATCTATTTGAAAAATTGAATATTGACTATGAAATGTTTCTCCGATTTCAGTTTTTCCGCAGATAATCATATACAGGTAATAAAAATACCTTTTAGGGAAATATTGAACACGAAAATCCATACTTATGAGAAAAATATTCTACTTAATTATTCTTTTAATAGGCGGGGGTTACATTAATGCGCAAACGATTGGCTCAGCCTTAAAAGCAGGTTTTGGTGTTGATGGAGACTTGCGGGCAAATTACTACAATAATTTTGTCCAATCCGGAAATGATGATTGGTTTAATAATGCTACCCCAGGGGTAGGCGCGTCTGTAATTGACACCACAGGAGCGGCAGCTATTGTGGCTCGTTATGCTATTGACCCTGCATTTAGAAAGTTACCTTTTTACCGCGGTATGAAATATCCTGCCTATTCAGTAGTAAATAATAAATTATTAATTGATGCCATTTACATTCGGGATTATCATGGAGAAGATTCTACCATATTTGCCAGTGGCGCCAGTAAAAATGGTGAAAGCCCGGCAACCTGGACCTGCCCCGTAGCCCAATCGGTTCCTGATAAAAATGAAATACTTGATATGATGGTTCATGTAAGAAGAGCAGGATCAGGTTCTACTGATTCGCTTTGGATGTTTGGCGGCCTGTCAATAGAAAATACAACAGGTGATCGTTATTTCGATTTTGAAATGTACCAAACCGATATTTATTATGACAGGCCATCTCAAAGATTTTATGGATATGGACCAGATGCCGGACATACCCGCTGGCAATTTAATGCTTCAGGAGATATAACCGTTCCCGGAGATATCATTTTTTCAGCCGATTTTGGAACTTCTAATCTTACATCAATTGAAGCAAGAATTTGGGTAGATAAGGCCTCCTTACTAATAACTCCTCTTGATTTTAACTGGACTGGTTCGTTTGACGGCGCATCAAATGGCTCCCAATATGGATACGCATCAATTTCTCCCAAAACATCAGGGAATTTTTATACAGGAACTGTAAGCATTAATAACACGTGGGCAGGTCCTTTTTCTTTAGTTAGGGGAGACAACAGTGTTGTTACAACTTATACAGCTAATCAATTCATGGAATTTTCTGTTAATTTAACCAAGCTCGGCCTTGACCCAGTTACTTTATTAGGAGGCAATGCGTGTGGTATGCCTTTCAGACGCATTTTAGTAAAGTCCAGGGCTTCAACATCTTTTACCTCAGCCCTTAAAGATTTTGTTGGCCCTTTTGATTTCTTCCTTGCTCCAAGAGCAAAAGTTCAGGCTGATCAATCAGTTCTATGTGGACTGATAGCCGTAAGCCATATCGAAGTAAAGAATCCTGTTTCTACATCTGTTTACACCTGGTCTACTACCAATGGTCATATAGTTGGAAGCAGTACGGGAAGTTCAATTAATGTAGACTCTGCCGGAACTTATATAGTAACACAACAGTTGCAATCGGGATGCTCTGTTTATGCAACAGATACTATAGTAATTTTTTATAATTCAAGTTGTTTTGTTCTTGCCAACAATATTATAGGGTTTAAAGCAAAGCTGTCCAATAAGCAGGCTCAATTGAATTGGACTGTTTCACAAAACAGTCAGATTGCCTATTTCGAAATTGAAAAAAGTATTGATGGTGTTCATTTTATTTTAGCAGCAAAAGTTTTAGCCAGCTCTGTTATTACACCGGCTAATAAATATTCTCTGGCAGATCAACTGGTTGAAACATCTTCATCGCATGTTTATTACAGGCTGAAAATCATTAACACAGAAGGTAATATATCATATAGTAAAACGCTGAGTTTTTCTTTTGGAGAATTTAGTAAATCCGGAATTAGCATAGTGCCTAACCCGGTGAGGGATAAAATGCAATTAAACATTACTTCTTTAACCGACAATAAAATGCAATTATTCATTTATGATATTGAAGGAAGATTGATAAAGACTTTACGTACCAATATATCTAAAGGTAATTCGAGTCTTGGTATTAGTGATTTTAAAGAATGGCCGGCAGGTGTTTATTCCCTGAAGGTGCTTTTAGGAGATAACTTATTTACTGAAAAACTGGTGATTGCTAAATAGTAAATTTTAGCAATAGCACTTGCCTAAATTATATAAAATTCTAAAAAATCCTATGAAAATAATTAAACTGTTTTTTATTCTGACAGTTACTTTTTTGAACGCTGGCTATGCCCAAACTTTTACACCCCAGGTTATAAACACCACAGGTGGCGGCATTCAAAAACAAGGATATATTTTTAATTGGAGTATCGGGGAATTGTCACTTGTAAATGAAATGAATAGTGATGACGGAAGTTACTTATTTACAAATGGTTTTATTCAACCTGAAGTTTTTACTGCTGCAGTTTATAATACTACAACAGTATATTCATTCTCTAATATTAAAATCTTTCCTAACCCCACTACAGATTTACTAATAATAAATTTTTCTAAAAACATTACCGGAAAACTTAACCTGCAGTTATCTGATAATGCAGGGCATATAATGTACACCCGTAATATCTCTTCTTACAAATTTGGATTCGTGGAGCGTATTAATATGAAAAGCTTTCCAAAGGGTAGTTATAATCTACAGATAAAAAGTTTAAATACTGATTCCGGTCAATTTAATATTGAATCAGGTTCATACAAAATCATCAAACTGTAAACCAATACCAACATTTATAAAATTCAATTCATGAAAAAAAGTTTCTTTATAACAACTGGAATTCTTTTCTCTATGGCAGCGCTAAGCCAGGTGCCCATGGAAATTAATTACCAGGGAATAGCCCGGAATTCAAGCGGTAATACATTAACTAATCAAAATATAAGCCTCCGTCTTTCTGTTCATGATGTAAGCGGAACAGGCACAATTTTGTACCAGGAAGCAAGAGATATCAAAACAGATCGTTTTGGTATGTTCGTAGTGGCTATAGGAAGCAGTGGTGCAACTTATGTGCAAAATTCTTTACAAGATATAAATTGGCTATCCGGCAATAGTAAATATTTGCAAGTGGAAATATCACCCAAAAATGATAAAACTTACATTGATTTAGGCTCAGCTCAATTATTAAGTGTTCCTTATGCATTATCGGCACAAGCCGCTAATCCGGTAGGAAATGCCGGAGGCAGTTTATCGGGAATATATCCTAATCCCCAAATTGCAGCAAAGGCAATTAATACTTATAACATAGCTGACAGTGCAATTACCTCTTCCAAAATTGCCGATCGCTCTGTCACTGCGTCCAAACTTTCTATAATACCGGCGGGCGGTGATTTAACTGGTATCTTCCCTAACCCGCTAATTGCTGACGGTGTAGTTAATACCTCAAAGCTTGCAAATGATGGTGTAACTGCTGCAAAAATTAAAGATGGTTCAATAACTCTTTCTAAATTAGATCCGAATATTTCCTTTGCACCAACAGGTGCCGCAGGGGGTGCCCTAACCGGTAATTTTCCAAATCCTACCTTGTCGTCAAATGTAGTTAACACAAATAATATTGTGGATGGTTCAATCACTACATCAAAAATTGCGGATCGCTCCCTTACAATGTCTAAATTTTCTATAATCCCGGCAGGTGGAGATTTGACTGGCATTTACCCTAATCCAATAATTGCCGATGGGGTGGTTTATACTACAAAACTTGCCGATAATGCTGTGACAACCGCAAAAATTTTAGATGGTTCTGTTACTGCCTCCAAGCTTGCCAGTGGAATAATTCCTGCCTCGTTACCACCCAATGGTACAGCATCAGGAGATCTGAGCGGATCCTATCCCAGCCCTAAAGTAATTAAGCTTAACGGTATTACTATAAATAATACGACCCCGGCGTTAGGGCAGGTAATTAAATTTGATGGCACACAATGGTCGCCCTCAGCAGATAATACAGGTTCTTTCTCCATTCCATATAGTTCTTCTGCCACCTCATCATCTAATCTATTTTCTGTTACAAACCAGGGAACCGGATCTGCCATAGAAGGTATAAATTCTACAGTTAATCCTAATGCCGTTGGAGTTATTGGCAGAATAAATTCAACAACTCCTGGTATTTCTTCTGCTGCCGTAAAAGGAATTAATAACGGAACTGGGGCAAATGGTTATGGAGTGTGGGGATCGCATAATGGAGGCGGATCAGGCATTTACGGATCTTCCGTAAGTGGCAATGGAATAAGCGGATTTTCAAATGATGGGTATGGTGTGTATGCCAACAGTACAAATGGTAATGGCATTTTTGCTACAAGTAATAATGGTACTCCCGGCCTTTTTGATATTTCCAATTCGGGTAGTTACAGCGATGCTCTTTTCACATCCAATGCAGGATCAGGTAATGGCATAACTTCTATAGCTACCTTAGGGAATGGAATACTCGGCATTGGCAATGATGCTTATGGCACTGGTATACTTGGA
This sequence comes from Ginsengibacter sp., assembly GCA_039934215.1. Classification (GTDB taxonomy): domain Bacteria; phylum Bacteroidota; class Bacteroidia; order Chitinophagales; family Chitinophagaceae; genus Ginsengibacter. The sequence goes on along the minus strand of JBDTMP010000182.1, from coordinate 1,291 downwards.
ATAAATAATGCTGGAGGGGAAGCGATTTTGGGATTTACAATTAGTGACAATGGCAGTGCAATAGTTGGAAGAAACGACGGAACGTATGCCGCAGTTCGTGGTTTTAATACCTCCAATAATGGTATCGGCGTACTGGCAATAGCAAATTCCTGGGGGGCAACAAACGGGACGGCCCTTATTGCTGAGCTTGAGGGTTCCAACGCAGGTAATACAGCTATATTTAAAGCAAATAACACCAATGTTGCCCGGATAGACAATACTGGAAAAGGCTTTTTCAATGGAGGAACGCAGATGGGTGGGGCTGATATCGCAGAATATTTTGCCGTGGAAGGAGATCATTCTAAGTATGAAGCTGGTGATGTTTTAATTATTTCACAGAATTCAGACCGCACGGTTGAAAAATCTTCTACCGCATATTCAAATTTGATTGCCGGTGTATTTGCAACAAAGCCAGGAGTATTACTTACCGAAGAAAACGCCGAAAAAGATGCGCTTGATTTAATGGCACCAATGGGGGTAATAGGTGTTTTGCCAACAAAAGTTTGCATAGAAGGCGGTGCTATAATGAGAGGTGATCTTCTGGTAACATCTTCTATAACTGGTGTAGCTATGAAAGCAGATATAAATAGAGTAAAAGTTGGGCAGGTATTGGGAAAGGCTTTGCAAGCGTTTTCTGAAAATGGCGTTGGGAAAATAAATGTTCTTGTAAGCGTTAAATAAAGCAATATGTATTATTCCATAAATAAAAATAGTGGTGTCATTTTAATGTTATTCTTCTTTGGATTTTCTGCTAAAGCACAAGTTGCAAGTAGTAAACCGCGTACGGCTTTTTATAATAACAAAATAGATCAGAAACTCTCTGAAAACCCTGCAAGCAAAACTCCATTAAAATCACAAGGGCAAAAACAAGATTTGCCAAGTAATGGGCCTTTAATTAAAGAACTTGCAAATTCAAAAACAAAAAGCCCTGCAATTATGTTACATGTAAATTCAGGTATATCTGGACAGGTAAACAAAAGCAAATTATCATCAAATTCAGCTGGTTTGAAGCAAAAAGGGTATCCTTTAATTAAACAAAATAGCACGCATTGATTTTTCGGGATACAGGTTTGAAAACTTTGAAGTAAAGTACAATTTTTAATAAAAATGTAGTATCGTTTATTTCAGCAATTTTTTTTTGCATTAAAGTTATATGTGAATATGATTTTTTAATTTGAGTAAATCGTATTTTTATAGATTAATTCTAAAACATGGACATTACGCCGGGGCCTTTACTGCAAGCCATTAACGA
>JBDTMP010000181.1:0-10389 GCA_039934215.1 Ginsengibacter sp. | reverse complement strand
ATTAACTCTATATCCAACAATGTCGTTAAAAAATTTTCTAAAAGGTACTGGTGTAGCATTGATAACCCCTTTCAAAAAAAATTTTGAATTAGACTATGATGCGTTGGAAAAAGTGATCGATTATGTGATTAGTAACGGCGTTAATTATATTGTTTCATTAGGTACAACAGGGGAGGCTTCAACAATAAGCAACGAAGAAAAAGTTGATATTATAAATTTTACTTTTGAAAAAACTGCGAACCGGGTTCCGGTTGTGGTGGGTATTGGTGGTAACAATACCGAAGCCCTTATAAAAAGCCTGGATTTATTTCCGTTGTATAAAGCAGCAGCTATTTTAACAGCAAGCCCCCATTATAATAAGCCATCGCAGGAAGGAATATTTCAGCACTATAAAAAAATTTCAGAAGCATCGTCAAAGCCGGTTATTATTTATAATGTACCTGCGAGGACTTCAAGTAATATCACTGCCGAAACTACAATTCGCCTGGCTAACGAATGCGAAAATATTGGAGGGATAAAAGAAGCAAGTGGTAATATGATTCAGTGTATGCATATTTTAAAAAATCGCCCGCAGGAGTTTTTAGTAGTGAGCGGCGATGACCAGGTTACGCTTCCTCTTATTGCCTGTGGCATGGATGGAGTAATAAGCGTTGCAGCGAATTATTGCCCGAAAGACTTTTCAGCAATGGTTGATTATGCATTGCAGGAAAACTTTCATTCTGCACGGGAGTTACATTATAAATTATTTGAGGCAAATGAATTGTTAACCGTTGAAAATAATCCAGCCGGTGTTAAAGCTTTTCTTTCAGAAATGGGAATGATTGAAAACGCATTAAGGCTTCCTTTGGTACCACTAAGCGCTGTTTTCCACGAAAAAGTCAGGCAGGCTGTTTCGAAATTATTTAAATAAAGTATTCTGGTATGGCGGTTAGTGCAAAGCGAATTTTCTTTTGCTTTCTTTTCTTTATGATGTATAATACAAATGCTCAAGTCAAGATAACTTTTTCTGTAAAACAACCCACAGCGACGCACCCGCGTGATATGCTTTTTATAACCGGAAATTTTAATGGATGGGATCCCGGCAATAAACAATATTCATTGAAAACGGGTGATAATGGTATCGCCTCGATTACTCTTTTATTACCGCCCGGTAATTATGAATATAAGTTTACAGGAGGAGATTGGCAAAATGTCGAAACAAATAATGAAGGTAAAAATATCCTCAACAGGAGTTTGGTTGTAACAGTTGACACATCTGTTCAAATTGAAATAGCGGGATGGGCGGACGATTTTAAACAAAACGTTTTTCCGGAAAAAAAACATACCGCTTCGGCTAATGTAAAAATTATTGATACCGCTTTTTATATTCCGCAATTGAATCGCACAAGACGGCTCTGGGTTTATCTGCCTTTTGGCTATAGTTCATCAAAGAAAATGTACCCTGTTATCTACATGCACGACGGTCAAAATTTATTTGATGACTCAACTTCTTATGCCGGCGAATGGGGTATTGATGAGTATCTTGATTCCATTTTTTCTTCGGGTAAAAAAGAAGCAATTATAGTTGGAATTGATAATGGCCTTAATAAAAGAATGGCTGAATATAATCCTTATACTTTTCAGCAATTTGGTAAAGGCGAGGGAGATAAGTATGTTGATTTCCTGGTTAAAAATTTAAAGCCTTTTATAGACAAAAAATACCACACATTAAAAAACAAACAAAACACATTTATTGCCGGCAGCTCAATGGGAGGACTTATTTCATTGTATGCTGTATTAAAATATCCGAAAGTATTCGGAGGCGCCGGAATTTTTTCTCCTGCGTTCTGGACGGCTGCCGGTATTGATAGTATGGTGCGGTCTCATGCTTGTCAAATGAGTTCAAGATTATACTTTTATGCCGGTGGCAAAGAAGGAGAATTTATGCTCCCTGATATGAAGCGCCTGGTAAATGAAATAAAACAAAATTCAACTTCAAAAATTAAGGAAGTAATTGATCCGGATGCACACCACAATGAAGCCGCCTGGAGAAAATATTTTCCCCAGTTTTATGAATGGGTGGTTTTGCAAAATTAATTTTAAAAGAAGGATTTATCTGATTGATCAAATTGAATGTTCCCTCATACCAAATAACAAACTCCTTCAAATGCACATTCGGTATTTTTAAAAATTTCGCAGGCCTCCGTTCTGAAGTCATCAATGTTCTCATACATAGAAGAAAAATGCCCGAGTAATAATTTTTTTGCATTGGCTTTTTTTGCGATAGTGGCAGCCTGCTTTGAAGTTGAGTGAAACCTTGCTAAAGCTTTTTCTTCAAACGCATGGAGGTAAGTAGATTCATGATATAGTAAATCGACATCTTTTATTTTTCCCGCGATTTGTTCAAAGTATCCGGTGTCCGCACAATATGCATAAGAAGCGGAATGAGCTCCTGCTATGGTAAGAAGCTCGTTTTTTATTATTTCATTTGATGCAGAAACATAATCGCTTCCTTCTTGTAAATTTTCATAGCAAGAAGGGGGTATGTTGTATTGGGCCACTTTTATAGGATCAATTCTTCGATTATTTTTTTTCTCTTTAAAAAGAAATCCCCAGCACTCAATGCGGTGATTTACCTTGAAACATTCAACAGCTATTTTTTTGTCTTCAAAAATGATTTCCTCGTTTTCAAGAACATGAAAATGCAACGGGTATGAAAGATTTGCATCGGCCACTTTAAATTGCATGTCAATTATTTCTTTCAGCAATTTGGGAGAATAAATATTAAGTGCACTCTTCCTGTTATTTAAGCTCAGTGTTGTAAGAAGTCCGATAAGGCCGAAATAATGATCGCCATGAAGGTGTGAAATAAAAATGTGATTAATTTTCCCCGGCTTTATTTTGTATGCCGCCATTTGCATTTGGGTTCCCTCGCCACAATCCACCAGAAATTTGTGATCCTGGGTTTGAATCACCTGCGATGTGGGGTGCCTGTTGTGGGCTGGCACAGCAGAATTGTTTCCTAAAATTGTAACGGCAAGCACAGGATTTAAATTTTAAAATAAAAATCAGATGTCAGAACAGGCGCAAGCGCCAGGTTAAAGAAGCTCCCTTTCAATCTCCTCCATCTGCACAATATCCCCGGCCTCGCTTTCTGTAGGAGTAATATTCATGATCTCCAACAATTCTTTCTCATCTAAAAACGTTTCAACCTGTGGCTGGAGATTGCAAATGACCAACGAACAATTTGAATCGTAAAATGTTTGTTGAATCGTGGCAAGCTGATTAGCGGCAAGCTCATTGATTTGTTGAACGTTTTCAAAATTTATAATCACGTTCCCGGGAATTTTATCAACATATGAAAGCAACAATTTTCCAAGATCTTCTGTCATATTAGCAGGCAAATCAGTCTCTTCGATTGTTATGACGTGAAATTTTTCTTTGGTATCAATTTTGACTTTCATCTTAATTATTAGTTTCTAAAATTCAAAAATTCTCTTCAAAGGTATTGAAAAAGAAAGGCTCGTAAAATTTTACGGTCAGGGACAGTCTGGAAGTTTATAATTTTTAATTTAACCTTTTTTTGTACGGTTTTCAACATCCTGTGTATTTGTTTTAGCAACTAATAGTAGAATTTATTCGTTATTATTGTATAGTATTAAATTGAATTATATGGACAACAATTTTTCAGCTCAGGTAAAAGAGATTATCTCCTATAGCAGGGAGGAAGCGTTGCGTTTGGGCAATGATTTTATAGGAACAGAGCATCTGGTTCTTGGTCTTATAAGAGATGGTGAGAATACTGCTATTAAAATATTAAAAGCTTTCAATGTTGATTTATACGAATTGAGGAAAGAAATAGAACTTGCTGTAAAGGATAAAACCGGAAAAAATATAGCAAACATTAATTCTTTACCCTTAACCAAGCAGGCCGAGAAAGTAATAAGAATTACCGTTCTTGAGGCAAAAGCCAATAAAAGCCCATTGGTGGAAAGCGAGCATCTTATGCTTTCTATTTTAAAAAATAAAGAAAACATTGCTACACAAATTCTCAACCAGTTTGACGTGGATTACGATATGTTCAAGAATGAACTTGGATATGTAAAAACTGATCCCAAAGCGGAATTCCAGGATGATGAAGGCGAGGAATTTGATGAGGAAAGAAAATCGTATTCACAACAGCGTACTTCAAAAGGAGCAGCGGCCCAGGCAAAATCAAAGACTCCTGTTCTTGATAATTTCGGCAGGGATATTACAAGGCTTGCGGAGCTGGGAACTTTGGATCCTATTGTAGGCCGTGAAACAGAAATAGAAAGAGTTTCCCAAATACTAAGTCGCCGTAAAAAGAACAATCCAATTTTGATTGGCGAGCCCGGTGTTGGTAAAACAGCCATTGTTGAAGGGTTGGCATTACGTATTATCCAGAGAAAAGTAAGCAGGGTATTATTTGATAAAAGAGTTGTATCGCTTGACCTTGCCGCATTGGTTGCCGGTACAAAATACCGTGGCCAGTTTGAAGAAAGAATGAAGGCGATAATGAATGAGCTTGAAAAAAACCGCGACGTTATTTTATTCATTGATGAGATTCATACAATTGTAGGCGCAGGTGGCGCCAGTGGATCACTCGATGCATCAAATATCTTTAAACCTGCGCTGGCACGCGGTGAGCTGCAATGTATCGGAGCAAGTACATTAGACGAGTACAGGATGTATATTGAAAAAGACGGAGCGCTGGATCGCCGTTTTCAAAAGGTAATGGTTGAGCAACCAAGCGTGGAAGAAACAATAGAAATTCTTACTAATATTAAAAGCAAATACGAGGATTATCACAACGTTACTTATAATGATGAAGCGATTGATGCCTGTGTTAAATTGAGTGACAGGTATATGACTGACCGCCTGCTGCCTGATAAAGCTATTGATGTGCTGGATGAAGTAGGGGCGAGGGTGCATCTTAAAAATATAAACGTTCCGCAGGAAGTTGTGGAATTGGAGAAAAAGATAGATGACATCAAGCATGAAAAAAATAAGGTTGTAAAGAGCCAGCGTTTTGAAGAAGCTGCTTCATTGCGTGATACAGAAAAAAGATTGCAGGAAGAACTTGAAAAAGCAAAAGCAGATTGGGAAGAAGAAAGTAAAAACAGGCGCTACCCGATTGATGAGGAAGCTATAGCCGAAGTTGTAAGTATGATGACCGGAATTCCTGTGAAAAGAATGGTACAGGCAGAAACTGAAAAGTTACGCAGAATGGCTTTGGATCTTACGGGCGCTGTTGTCGGCCAGGATGAGGCTATTCAAAAAGTTGTAAAGGCAATACAAAGAAACAGGGTAGGTTTGAAAGATCCTAAAAAACCAATAGGAACCTTTATTTTTCTGGGGCCAACAGGTGTTGGTAAAACAGAATTGGCCAGAGCTTTAGCAAGATATATGTTCGATAGTGATGATGCTCTTATACGTATAGACATGAGTGAATACATGGAAAAATTCACCGTGTCTAGGCTGATTGGTGCTCCTCCGGGCTACGTTGGTTATGAAGAAGGCGGGCAGCTAACGGAGAAGGTTAGGCGTAAACCATACTCTGTAATCCTTTTGGATGAGATAGAAAAAGCGCATCCTGATATTTATAATATTCTTCTTCAGGTATTGGATGATGGCCAGCTTACTGATGGCCTTGGCAGAAAGATAGATTTCAAAAATACCATGATCATCATGACTTCGAATATTGGTGCAAGACAATTAAAAGATTTCGGAGATGGCGTTGGTTTCAGTACATCATCAAGGCAATTGAATTCTGTGGAAAATACAAAGGCTGTAATTGAAAAGGCATTAAAACGCACCTTCAGCCCTGAGTTTTTAAACAGGATTGACGATGTGGTAATATTTAATAATTTAACAGAGGATGATATCTTTTCAATTATTGATATTTTAATGAAAGGAGTCACCAAGAGGTTACATAATCTTGGCCTTGTTTTGGAACTTACGGAGGAAGCTAAAAAATTCATTTCAGAAAAAGGATTTGATTCGCAATTTGGCGCAAGGCCTTTGCACAGGGCAATTCAGAAATATCTTGAAGACCCTCTTGCCGAAGAAATTCTTAACCTTAATATTAAGAACGGCGATGTTTTAATCGCTGACCTTGATAAAGAAAATTCAAAGATTACATTTGAAGTTAAGGGAGGCGTGAAGAAAGAAGAAACCTCTGAAGCATAAAAATTTTACGGATAAAATTTAGTAATAAATGCCATCATTACCGATGGCATTTTTTTTAACACTAATTTTTTTCTTCTTCACTTTTTTGAATCAATTTTGTTGCATGGAAGAAAAAATAATAATTACGATTGATGGTTGGTCCTCGTGTGGCAAAAGTACTTTGGCGAAACAACTGGCTAAAAAATTGGGTTATGTATATATTGATAGCGGTGCCATGTACAGGGCGATTACGCTTTATTTTTTGCGCAATAATGTTGACTGGTCAAATGATAAAGAAATAAGGAACGCATTAAAAAATATAAATCTTGATTTTATTTATAACCAGCAATCCGGCCAGTCAGCAATATATTTAAATGGAGAGAATGTTGAGTATATCATACGCGATCTTATCATTGCAGAAAAGGTAAGTGAGATTGCTGCGCTAAAAGACGTGCGGAAATTCGCAGTTGATGTGCAACAGAAAACGGGTATCGGTAAGGGAATCGTTATGGACGGGAGGGATATTGGAACAGCCGTTTTTCCGAATGCCGAAATTAAAATTTTTATGGTTGCAGACGAAGCAGTGAGAGTGGAGCGGCGGTTTGCTGAAATGTTTAAAAAAAATCCAAATATCAGCCTCGAAGAAGTTAAGAACAATATTGCTATGCGGGACTACATCGATTCACACAGGGAAGTAAGCCCATTGAGAAAAGCCGAGGACGCTATTGAGCTTGATAACACAAATCTCACTGAAAAAGAGCAGCTTGACTTTGCTTTAAAACTCGTGAGAGGAATGAAAGTCGCATAGAAATTTTTATTCAAACTCCTTCAAAACTTCCTCAATAGTTCTTCTATTTTTATAAAACGACACAATCTTATTTATCACTTCTTCCACTAAAGCATCGGGACAGCTTGCGCCGCTTGTTATAAGTATTTTCACCTGTTTTTTTTCAGGAAGAAAAGAAAGGGTTGTCACTTCAATTTTTTTATGAAGATTGAAATGCCTTATTTCTTTAGAAGAAATAATATCTTCTTCTGAATGGATAAAATAAGTATGAAGCTTCTCTTCGCAAAGCTCAACAAGATGCGATGTGTTGGAACTATTATATCCTCCGACAACAATCGCAAGGTCGGCTTCTGTTTCAAGCAATCCATACACAGCGCTTTGGTTTTCGTAAGTGGCATAACACAAAGTGTCGCGTGTGTCGGCAAATCTTTCTCCAATATTTTCTTCTGAAAGATTATATTTTTCGATCATTACATTTTTGAGATAATCGGCGATGGCCTGTGTGTCGCTTGCGAGCATCGTAGTTTGATTAACCACCCCAATTCTTTGAAGATCTTTTTCAACATTAAAATTTTCAGAAAACTGACCGGCAAATTCATTGTAAAAATTTGCAATGGATTTTTCCCCGGTAATATATTTTGACAATTCAATCGCCTCACTCATATCTTTCACAACAACCGTGGGCGTATTGGCAGCGCTATGACTAAAAGTTGCCCGTGTCTCCTCGTGCCGCGGTTTTCCGTGAACTATTATTGAATAATTATTTTTAGCGATAGACGCTGCACGGTTCCATACTTTTTCAACAAAAGGGCAGGTGGTATTATATTCATGTATTTCAATTCCACGCCTTTTTAATTCTTCCTCAATTTGAAGGGTTGTACCAAATGCGGGTACTACAACAATATCATCCGCCGTCAGGCTTTCGAAGGGTATCAGGGTATTTCCGTTTGTATCCATCAAAAATTCAACACCCTTTTTCTTCAGGTCAGCATTCACCTGTGGGTTGTGGATCATTTCGCTTAATAAATAAATTTTTTTGCCTGGATTTTCTTCGATAGTTCTAAAGGCGATTTCAATAGCATTTTCAACACCGTAGCAAAATCCGAAATGACGCGAAAGATAAATATGCACATCACCAAAATCTATAAAGCTTGGTGTAAAATCTTTTTTTAGCTTATCGTTTTGTTTGCGTTTATTTTTAATCGCGGTAATTAGCGGGCTGCGGTATATTAGCGGTACATTAAATTTTTTCATGTTTCTATGGCGCGGCAAAGTTACAAAGACCCGGGCATCGGTCAAGCCAATAAAAGATTAATAATAACTACTTTTAATTTTGTAATTAAATTAAATTATGTCGAATAAGAAGAAAGATTTTTCTCATCCAAAATGGAGTTACTCCTCAAATATCTATGAAGTAAATTTAAGACAATACACAGAGGAAGGAACTTTCGAAGCTTTTAGTAAGCACTTGCCCAGGCTGAAAGATATGGGCGTGCAAATATTATGGTTTATGCCCATAACACCTATCAGTGACAAAGACAGGCTTGGCTCTCTTGGCAGCTATTACGCAACAAAGAATTATACAGAAGCAAATCCTGAATTCGGAACGATAAAAGATTTTAGAAAGCTCGTTGAATATGCGCATGAACTTGGCTTCAAAATAATTATTGATTGGGTTGCCAATCATACCGGCAATGATCATCATTGGATTATTGATCATTCCGAATACTATACTTATAATGAAAATAAAGAATTAATTCATTGTCACGGATGGACCGACGTGAGCGAACTTAATTATAAAAATTATGAGATGCGGGATGCTATGATCAATGCAATGAAATTCTGGATTAAAGAATGCGATATTGATGGCTTCCGTTGCGACATGGCGCACCTGGTTCCGTTAGATTTTTGGGAAACTGCTAAGGAGAAATTATCTAAAACAAAAAGTAATTTATTCTGGCTGGGTGAATGTGAAGTGCCGGAATACCATTCCGTGTTTGATGCCACCTACACATGGAAATGGATGCATGCTTCAGAAGAATTTTATCATGGCAGAATGAATCTTCAAAGCCTCATTACTGTTTTATATAAATCGGTGACGGAATTCCCCGGCGATGCATTCAGGGTATACTTTACCAGCAACCATGATGAGAATAGCTGGAACGGAACCGAATTTGAAAAATACGGAGATGCTGCACAGCTTATGGCTGTTTTTTCATGTACATGGAATGGCATGCCAATGATCTATAGCGGGCAGGAATTACCTAACAGGAAAAGACTGAAATTTTTTGAAAAAGATCATATTGAATGGAATGGAAATTTTGAACTTCATGATTTTTATAAAAAGCTTCTTCTGCTTCATAGCTCTAATGATGCCTTGCGTGCTGGAGATACGGATGTGCTTACTAAAATTGTGTCTCATCCTGATGATCACGAAATATTTTCTTACCTGAGAAAAAATGATCCTCACCAGGTGCTGGTAATCTTAAATTGTTCTCATGAACCTAAAAATTTCCAGGTTAAAGGTGTGCATGGAATTTTTAGAAATATATTTGGAGGCAATGATATCAATTTTGATAGCGACCATTTTGTTGACCTGGATCGCTGGGGATATTTAGTTTTTGAAAAAATTATAATGCTTTCGGAATAGTAAAATAAGTACGCAGTAAGTAGAACATTTTTGTAAAAAATATAATTGATCAGCACCTTTTTCGGAAACTGCAAGAGATAATTTTTGATTTATATTTCAATATTTTACCTAAACCAATTATGTCTTTTTTAAAATCATTTTCTATTAATGCAGAAAGGAAAAATCCATTTCCTTTCAATATACCCGCAGTGCAATTCGCCAGGCAGATACAGTTGGATAATAAGGTCACGATTTTTATTGGGGACAATGGCTGTGGCAAATCAACACTATTAGAAAGCATTGCCCTTCAACTTAATCTCCCGCTGATAGGTGGCTATATTAAAGAACATCCGGGTTTTGAAGCAGCCAGGCTACTTCAACGATATATTGAAATAGAATGGAAGCGCCAGACCAATAAAGGCTTTTTCTTCCGCGCAGAAGACTTTAGTGATTTTGTAAACTCAACTGAAAATGAACGCCGGAAAATAGCTGATGATCTCAGGGAATTGAAAGGTGTTGTTGATGATTCAGTTATTAAACAGATGAGTGAAAATATGAATTACTCACTTTACCGAATGCGAAAAGACTATGGAGATAACATGCAGGCCTTTTCACATGGTGAGGCCTATTTGAAAATTTTGGAAACAAGAATTGGCGACAAAGGAGTTTATCTGCTGGACGAACCAGAGGCGGCGCTTTCACCATTGAAGCAACTATCTTTAATTTTTTTTATCATTGAAGTTTTGAAAAACGGCAATACCCAGTTTATAATTTCTACACATTCGCCAATGTTAATGGGTATTCC
>JBDTMP010000180.1:0-3979 GCA_039934215.1 Ginsengibacter sp. | reverse complement strand
ATACTTGGTGCAAGAAGCGCTTTATTTCTGCCTTTCAGAAATCTTGGTTTGATTATAATAGATGAAGAGCATGACCCTTCGTTTAAACAGCAGGATCCTGCGCCAAGATATAATGCGAGAGACACGGCGGTTTTTTATTCATCCCTTTTTGCAGCCAAAGTTTTAATGGGTAGCGCGACTCCATCCATCGAAAGTTATTACAATGCTTCTAAAAATAAATATACTCTGATTACTATCAATGAAAGATATGGCGGTGTGCAGTTACCGGAAATGCAGATCATTGATACACGTACGGTTGCCGCTGCGAAGAAAGGCAAAGTGATGATCTCTCCGCAATTGAAAGCTGCAATTGAAACAACATTGAAAAATGACAGACAGGTAATACTTTTTCAAAACCGTCGGGGATATTCTCCTTTTTTGATTTGCGGAACCTGTGGATTTATTCCTCAATGTAAAAACTGTGCTGTGACTTTAACGCTGCATAAATATTCTAACAAACTGCATTGCCATTATTGTGGCAACACTTACCCGAAACTTACTACATGTCCTGCATGTGGCAGTGTAAACTGGATGGAGAAAAATTTTGGGACTGAAAAAATCGAAGAGGAACTTATAGAAGATTTTCCGAAAAACAGGATCGCACGAATGGATGTTGACTCGGTTAAAGGTAAAAATGCACATGATACTTTGATCAAATTATTTGAGCAGCATCGCATTGATATTCTTGCAGGAACACAAATGGTGGTAAAGGGACTGGACTTTGAAAAGGTAAGCCTTGTCGGGATTCTCGATGCAGACGGGTTGTTGAACTTTGCGGATTTCCGGGTGAACGAGAGAGCCTTTCAATTGATGGAACAGGTAAGTGGCCGTGCGGGCCGAAAAGCGGAAAGAGGGCTTGTTATGATACAGGCGTCCAAAATAAATCATCCTGTCTTGTTATTCGTTCAGCAACATGATTATCAAAAATTTTACGAATACGAGATTGCAACAAGAAAACAATTTTTCTATCCGCCTTATAGCAGGCTTATTCGCATAACATTAAAGCATAAAATGAAAGAGGTTGTTCAGGAAGCTGCAGAGGCATTGGGCAATTCACTGAAAAAAGATTTTGATAACCTGGTAGGTCCCGCAGCTCCGGTCATTAATCGTGTACGCAATATGTACATTATGGAAATACTCATTAAACTTATTAAGGATGTGAAACAAATACAGGCTCAAAAAAAAGTGATCAATAATACGATAGACCTTTTAAGATCAGAAAAAAGATTCCGGAGTGTTGTTATTATCCCTGACGTTGATCCTGTTTAATACTTCTGAATAAAGCCCGGTTTTTATAGCGACAAAATTATAAAGCCAATAAAAAATTATTTTAGATTACTAAATGCAATCATGAACCTTACAGAAAATTTCTCGCTTAAGAATTACAATACCTTTAGGATAGATGCTTATGCAAAATATTTTGGTGAGTTTTTTTCGGCTGATTCTCTTATAGAAATTTTAAGAGAGACAAAGAATATTCAGAAGCTGATTTTGGGCGGCGGCAGCAATATTCTTTTTACTCAAAACTTTGATGGGATTATTTTAAAAAATAGCATACCGGGCATAAACGTAATTAATGACGACGATGAATACGTATATATAAAAGCAGGAGCGGGCGTTAACTGGCATCAATTTGTTATGTATTGTGTGAGCAGGAATTTTGGAGGAGTAGAAAATCTTTCACTGATTCCCGGTAATACCGGTGCTTCACCGATGCAAAACATCGGTGCTTACGGCACAGAAATAAAAGATGTTTTTTTTGAATTGGAGGCTCTGCATATAGAAGAAAATAGTTTGCAAAAATTTAATAATACCGAATGTGGTTTTGGCTATCGCGATAGTGTTTTCAAAAAAAAATATAAAGGACAATTTGTAATATTAAATGTAACCTTCAGGCTTAAAAAAAATCCTGTCTTTAATATTTCTTATGGCGCTATTGAAGAGGAGCTAAAAAAAATGGACGTAGAAAAATTAAGTATTAAAGCGATTTCCGATGCGGTGATTAATATCCGAAAATCTAAATTGCCAGACCCGGAACTGATAGGTAACGCGGGAAGTTTTTTTAAAAATCCGGAGATTGATAGCCACGCATTGGATGAATTGACACGAATTGATGCCAGCGTTCCAAATTATAAAATTGATGATGATACATTTAAAATCCCCGCTGGCTGGCTTATCGAGGAGCGTGGATGGAAGGGCTACCGTAAAGGCGATGCCGGCTGTTATCAAAAACAGGCATTGGTTCTGGTAAACTATGGGCAGGCAAATGGCAAAGAAATTTATGACTTAAGTCAGGAAATAAAACATAGTGTTTTTGAGAAATTTAGAATAAGCCTGGAAAGGGAAGTTAATATCGTTTAGGCTTACCCGTTTATTGATCAATAGCGTTGAATGGCCAACTGATTATTTGAAATCTTCATCATCAAGTTCATCATCGCTAAAAGATTGAGCACTCATATTCAGCATGCTTCCCATCAGGTCTTTAAACTCGATTTTTCCATCTACCACTTTTTTACTTATAAGGGAATAAGTTGATAATCCGTGCAAAACAAATTCCATCAATAATGCATTTTCTTTAGCATTTGAATTAGGAAAATGCTTTTTTACAATCCCGTACAATCCGTCAACTTTATAAAGCAGTTGAATTTTATCTTCATCTTTTAAGCCAAAGAAAACATTTAAATGATTGCCTGCATCGAACCACCTTATTATCGCCCTGTAGGGATTTTCATCCGCTGCAGTTTCTTTAGCCCGTTTCTTTTTATAAGTCTCAGGGTTAGGAAAATATTTTGCAAATTGAGTGCGAATTGCCTTTTCCATTAAGTTATAAGCTACCTGGTAAGGGCCTTCCTGCTCGCCTTCATACACAAGTTCTATTTTGCCCGTTATCGATGGAATTATTCCAACAAGATCGCTTATCCAAACCTGCGTCTCTTTTTCTTTGTTCATAATAGCGCGCCTTTCTGCAGCGCTCACGGCATTCTCGTAAGCTGCAATAGTAAGCCGTGCGGAAACGCCACTTTTTTTATCAACATATTCACTGGCACGCGCTTCAAAAGAAACCTGCTCTATAAGGCGCTTAACCAGGTCGCTGATTTTTATTTTTTTCAACTGGTCTTCGTGAAGACCCGCTTCCTGCTCTGTAATTGATAACGCTGTTTCTATTGTGGTAGGATAATGCGTGAGTATTTGGCTCTCGATCCTATCTTTAAGAGGGGTTACAATTGCACCCCTGTTCGTGTAGTCTTCAGGGTTAGCTGTAAACACAAACATGATATCGAGCGGCAATCTTAATTTAAATCCTCTTATTTGAAGGTCGCCTTCTTCCAGTATATTAAATAATGAAACCTGTATGCGTGCCTGCAGATCCGGTAATTCATTAATCACAAAAATACTGCGATTACTCCTGGGAATTATTCCATAGTGAATCACGCCTTCGTCTGCATAGCTCAATTTTAAATTCGCGGCTTTTATAGGATCAATATCACCTATAAGATCAGCGACGCTCACATCAGGTGTGGCAAGCTTTTCGCCATAGCGCATACTGCGGTGCAGCCATGCGATTGGCGTATCATCGCCTTTTTGGTTCACAAGATCTTTGGCATATTTGCTCAAGGGATTAAAAGGGTCATCATTCACTTCGCTGCCCTCTATTACCGGGATATATTCATCCAGCAATTCAATCATTTGCCTTGCCATTCGCGTTTTTGCCTGTCCGCGCAAGCCGAGGAACAAAATATTATGACGGGATAATAATGCTCTTTCAGTATCAGGAATTACAGAATCTTCATAGCCAATAATGCCAGGGAATGTAATATCTTTTTTGCTGATTTTTTTTATAAGATTTTCCCGTAACTCTTCTTTTATTGATCTCGGCTTGTAGTTACTTTCTTTTAATTCGCCTAAAGTTTTTATTTTTTGTATATCCATTTTATAAATT